>JAGQUI010000915.1 GCA_020438595.1 Propionibacteriaceae bacterium
TACCCACATCGCGTCGCCCCGGGGCCAAATCAAGCCGTCGAACTCACGATCAGCGACCACGACCCGAGCAGCAGGTCCTGGGTTTGGCGGGTCGGGATCATCTCGCCTGCCATGAATCGCGAGTACGCGGCCGTGTGCACCAACACCGGCAACAACACTGACGTCCCGTCCTCGAGCGGGATCTTCTTCGGCGGGAACCACAAATCGCACTGAGCCGCGTCCCCGGGCAACCAGATCAACCGGTCCGCCGGATCAACTGGCCGATGCTCAGGCCGCAGCAGCCGCACGTTGTCGCGGAACCAGCTGATCGACCCAGCCCACCCAACCCGCTCCGCGATCACCGTCGCCGGCATGTCCGGCGTCGCCGCGAGCAGCTGTCGCACCGCCGGCTCGAACGGCGTGAACGACGTCGCCACCACCGGCCGCTCGTACCTTGGCGGCCGGTCAGACGCCAACGCCCGCTCGACAGTCGACCTGCCGATGCCCAAGTCCCGCGCGACCTGGCGCTGCGGAACACCGTCCGCAACCAGTCGCCGGATCAACGCCCAATCTTCCAAGGAGATCACCCACCCAATCTGGTCTGGGTGGCCTAGTTTT
>JAGQUI010000916.1 GCA_020438595.1 Propionibacteriaceae bacterium
GGCTGCGTGAACGCGTCAAGGCGGTGGCGGCCGGCTTGCCGCACGAGGCGACGACCGATTGACGGGGCGCGACGACAATGTTTCCCTGCAACCGGACCTGCAACCTGCGCCCGCGGGCGCATCGATGAGCGACAAGCCAGGATGACCACGACCACGACGGCACGACTGCAATTGAAGGGCATCACCAAGCGGTATCCGTCGGTGGTGGCGAACAGCGAGGTGTCGCTGACGGTGATGCCGGGCGAAACCCATGCCGTGCTCGGCGAGAACGGCGCCGGCAAGTCCACGCTGATGAAGATCATCTACGGCTCGGTCAAGCCCGATGCCGGCAGCGTGGTGTTCAACGGCGAGCCGGTGCACATCCGCAATCCGCAGGAGGCGCGGGCGATGGGCATCAGCATGGTGTTCCAGCATTTCAGCCTGTTCGACACCATCACCGTGGCCGAGAACGTCTGGCTGGGGCTGGCCAGGACCCTGTCGCTGGCCGAAGTCACCCGGTCCATCGTGTCCAAGGCCCAGGAATACGGCCTGGACATCGACCCGGCGCGACCGGTGCACACGCTCAGCGTGGGCGAGATGCAGCGGGTCGAGATCA
>JAGQUI010000917.1 GCA_020438595.1 Propionibacteriaceae bacterium
CGGCGAAGGAGTGGTCGTCCATGGTGGTGGGATTGCTCATGGCCCGCACCCTATGGGACTCAGGAGTTGAACTGCTGCTGGGTCTGCTCGAGTCCGTGGGTGATGAGTGACTCCACTGCGTCGGCGGCGTCGACCACCTGGAGCGGGAGCTCCTTCTTCTCGACGCTGGAGTAGTTGGAGAGCACGAAGTCGGCCACTTCCTGGCGGCCGGGCGGGCGGCCGATCCCGGCGCGTACGCGATGGAAGTCACCGGTGCCCAGTGACGACCGCATCGACTTCAGCCCGTTGTGGCCGTTGTCGCCGCCACCCAGCTTGATCCGCAGCGTGCCGAACGCGATGTCGAGCTCGTCGTGGATCGCGATGATGTGGTCGGGCGCGACCTTGTAGAAGGTGGCCAGCGCCTTGACCGGGCCGCCCGACTCATTCATGTAGCAGCGCGGCCGGGCCAGGACGACCCGCGGCCCGCCGATGGCGAGGCGACCCTCGACCACGTCGGCGCGGCCGCTCTTGTGGGCACGGAAGGGCGAGCCCATCCGACTGGCGAGCTCGTCAGTGACGAGGTAGCCCACGTTGTGCCGGTGTCCGGCATAGGT
>JAGQUI010000918.1 GCA_020438595.1 Propionibacteriaceae bacterium
AGGGCGGCCGGGACTGCAAGGACGTGGTCACCCAACTAGCCGCGGTGTCAAAGGCGTTGAACCGGGCGGGATTCACCATCATCGCTACCGGCCTGCGGGAGTGTATCGACGCATCCGAGGAACCGGTGCCCGGATCGAACCGGCTGACCATCGAGGAACTCGAGAAGTTGTTCTTGAGCCTGGCCTGAGCCCGGCTCGTCGAACGAAAGGAACGAACATGTGTCGCGCAGTGACCTGCCGCGTCTGCGGCAAGACCACCTGGGCCGGCTGCGGTTCGCACGTCGAGGCCGTGCGGCGCAGCGTGCCCGCGGGCCAGTGGTGCAGCGGCCACTCGAAAGCCGAGATGCCCGCGGCGCGTAAGGGCTGGTTCCGCAGGAAGACCAGCGGCCTCTGAGCCCGACCGGCACCGTCCGGCGCGCTGCCCACCGCCACGTATAGTCGCAGGGATTGACGGACCACTCTCGGCGGGAGGCGATGTGGCGGGTCGGCCCTTGCACACGTTCCAGGTGGTGCGCACCGAGCAGTTGGCTCCGCACATGGTGCGAGTCATCCTGGGCGGCAACGGCTTCGACACGTTCGTCCCCGGCGGGTT
>JAGQUI010000091.1 GCA_020438595.1 Propionibacteriaceae bacterium
ACCCGGCGGCGCGCGAGACCGCTGCCGAACTGCGTCGCCGCAGTCCCGTCTCGGTGGCCGTCACCCTGGAGGCGCTGCGCCGGGCGGCGACGATCACCTCTCTCCCCGACCTGCTGCCGCAGGAACTCGGCCTTGCCGTCCGGCTGTCCACCGGCCCGGACTTCGCCGAGGGCGTCCGCGCCCAGCTCGTCGACCGTGACCGCGACCCGCACTGGTCGCACGCCCGCGTCGAGGACGTCAGCCGCGCCGAGGTGCTGTCCTACTTCGAGCCGCTCTGACGGGTCCACCATCGGCGTAGTCGACCACCACCGGGGCGTGGTCGCTCAGCCGGGCGTCGGAGTTCTCGGCGCGGTCGGTGCCGCCGGAGAGCGCCGCCCTCGCCAGGGCCGGCGTGGCCAGCTGGTAGTCGATCCGCCAGCCGACGTCGTTGGCGAACGCGTCGCCCAGCCAGCTCCACCACGAGTACGGCCCGTCGGTATCGGGGTGCAGGGAGCGGACGACGTCCACCAGCGTCCGCGGGCCGAGCACCGACCCCAGCCACTCCCGCTCCTCGGGCAGGAAGCCCACGTTCTTCTGGTTCGAGCGCCAGTTCCGGACGTCGAGCCGGGTGTGGGCGATGTTCACGTCGCCCATCACCAGGAACTCCCGTCCCTGCGCCCGCGCCGCCAGCCGGGCGCGGGTGAGGTAGGGACGGAACGAGCGCAGGAACCGCCGTTTGTGCCGGGCGCGGGCGCGCTGGGCCGGGGTGTCGTCGTCCGCGCGCCCGCCCTTGGGCAGGTAGAGCGAGCCGACCGTGAGCCTCCAGCCGGCCAGGTCGTAGTCGGCCTCCAGGTAGCGGCCCTCGGCGTCGAACGCGGGATTCCCGAACCCTTCACGGACGGCCAGGGGCGGGGTGCGGCTGAGCAGCGCGACCCCGTTGCGTCCGGCCCGGTCGCCCGGGTGGTAGGCGTAGTGGTAGCCGGCGACGGCCTCGGGCGGCACCTGGCCGGCGCTCGCGCGAACCTCCTGCAGGGCGACCAGGTCGGGTTCGCGGGCGGCCAGCCAGTCGGCGAACCCGCGACGCACGGACGCGCGGATGCCGTTCACGTTGACGGTGGCGACGCGCATCAACTGTTGCGCCCGCGCGCGGCCACCGGCCAGGTGCCCCCGCCGACGAGGTGGTACCGCTCGGCCAGGTTCACCGCGTTGCAGACGTGGTTGGGGACGAGCAGCACCGGGCTGCCCAGCGCCGGCAGCGCGCCCGGCCACTCGATCGTCGAGTGGTGCTCGCTCAGCGCGACGATCCGGGCGTCCGGCTCTTCGAGGACGCGGCCGTAGCCGGACGCCCACGGCGCGCGATCGGCGCCGAGTGCCTTGCTGCCGGCGTCGGTGATCACCCGCCCGCCGGCGTGGGAGACGACGGTCGCGGCCACGGTGAGCGCGACCCGGTCGAAGCCGATCGTGCCGAGTTCGACCTGCTGGGCGTCGCCGAACACGTACACGCCGGGACGCAGTTCGGTCAGCGGCGAGCCGACGAACTCCGCGGACGGGGTGGAGCCCCCGCTGACCACCCGCGCCGGCACCCCCGCCGCCGCCATCGCTGCGGCGGCCCGGCCGAGGGCATCGGCCTCATCGGACGCGGCGGCCCGGCGCCCGTCGGGGGAGTAGCTGTGCCCGGGGAAGGTGAACACGCCACGCACGGACAGCCCGAGTGCGGCGACCGCCGCGGCCAGTTCGCCGGCGGCCTCGGGGGCGACGCCGCTGCGTTGGTGCCCGGAGTCGATCTCGACCAGCACGTCGACCGGCAGCCCGGTTAGGTTCGCCGCCGCGGTGGCGGAGTCGCAGCCGACGGCCAGCCGGACCCGCTCGCCCAGCGCGCGCAGCCGGGCCGCGGCGTCCGCATCGACCCAGAGCGGGTAGGCGATGAAGAGGTCGTCGAAGCCGGCCGCGGCGAACACCTCGGCCTCGCCGATCGTCGCGACGGTGAGGCCCACCGCACCGGCGCCGAGCTGGCGCGCCGCGATCTCGGGGCACTTGTGGGTCTTGGCGTGCGGACGCAGCGCGACTCCCGCCGCTGCGGCGGCGTCGGCCATCGCGGCGAGGTTGCGGTCGAGGACCGCGACGTCCAGCCGCAGGTACGGGGTGCAGCCCACCGGAACCCGGCTACCGGTAGTTGTCGAACTGCACCGCGAAGTCGTAGTCGGCCTCGCGGACCAGTCGCTGCACCGCCTGCAGGTCGTCGCGCTTCTTGGAGAACACACGCAGGTCGTCGCCCTGCACCTGGGTGCGCACGCCCTTGGGGCCCTCGTCGCGGAATCGCGGATCAGCTTGGCGATCTTCTGGGCGTTCTCGCGGCTGATCCCCTGCTGCAGGGACGCGGTGAGCTTCCACATCTTGCCGCTCAATCGCGGCTCGGGCGCGTCCAGGGCCTTCAGGTCGACCTTGCGGCGCACCAGCATGGTCCGGAACACGTCGAGGATCGCCTTCACCCGCTCCTCGCCGTTCGCCTCCATCTCGATCGCCTCACCCGACCAGCGGATCGAGGCGTCCGTGCCCTTGAAGTCGAACCGGTTGCGCACCTCCTTGGCGGCCATGTTCAGGGCGTTGTCCACCTCCTGGTGGTCGACCTTGCTGACGATGTCGAACGAGCTGTCTCCTGCCATGCCGCCATTGTGCCGCACCGGTCCCTGCGATCCCGCTGAGCCCGTTCGCGACCGGCTCTGAGTGACCCGCCGGGAGTTCGAGTTGTCCACAGATCGCGGGCGCGAACGGGCTTTTCCACAGCACCGCGGACGTGGTGAACGCCGCTCACCCTCGTTGCACAAACTCTGGATGTGCAACCCCGCCTGGTCGACGTCCCTGCCTCCCAGCGCGTGCTGCGCGTGGCGGACGGATCCGTGCCCCGGTCCACCCTGAGCAGGCTCGCCCGCGCCGGTGCGCTGAGGCGGGTGCTGCCGGGCACCTACATCCGGGCCGAGGACGCCACGGTGCGCGCGGTGCGGCTGGCCGCCGCCTGCGCCTGGGCGCCCGGAGCCTGCCTGTGGGGTGGCTCCGCACTGGACGCGGCCGAGCGCAACGCCGCCCCGTTCGCGGACGGCGAGGTGATCCAGCTCGCCGGCAGCGCGAGGCACCCGCAGCCCGGCATCGCCTGGTACCGGGCGGACGTCCCGGCCGGCTTCGTGGCACGTCGGGGCGGCCTGGTCTTCGCGAGGCCGGTGGTGGCGGCGATCAGCCTGGCCGGGAGCGACGGCGGGCTCGCCATCGACCGGCTGCTCCTCCGCGACCCGGCCGCGGGGGATGAACTGGGCGAGGTCATGGCGTGGTTCGACGGCCGGGCCGGCAACGGGGCCCGCCGGCCGAGCATGCGCGAGGTGCGCCGCCGTCCGTGGTCGGGCCTGGAGCGGAAGCTGCACCGGCTGCTGCGCCGCTCGGGCATCTCCGGCTGGGTGGCCAACGTGCCGGTCTCGACCGCATTCGGCTGGTTCGTCCCGGACGTCCTGTTCGAGCCGGAGCGGCTCGTGGTCGAGGTCGACTCGTGGGAGTACCACGGGTCACCGCAGGCCTTCGAGGACGACTGCGCCCGCCAGAACCGCCTCGTCCTCGCGGGCTTCCACGTGCTCCGGTTCACCGGCGAGATGCTCGACGACCACCCCGAACTGGTGATCCGGACGATCCGGACGGCCCTCCGTCGCCTGCGCCGAGCCTGATCGCGACCGGCTCGGGCACCTGCGGGATTCCACGGCGCGTCGCCACCGATCGGGCGCGTTCGGGCTCACTCGCGCCGATTCGTCGGGCCTGTGCTGCTTTGCTAGAGTGTCCGGGCACGGCAGGTTGCCCGAGTGGCCAAAGGGAGCGGTCTGTAAAACCGTCGGCTAAGCCTACGTAGGTTCGAACCCTACACCTGCCACGCGCGAGGCCCCTGACCAGGAGAAACACCTGGTCAGGGGCCTTTTCGCGATCTCAGCGGCCGGTCATCGCGGCCACGTCGAGGGCCTCGGCGAGCTGCTCCTCGGTGATCTCTCCGCGGTCCACATAGCCGAGGTCGCGGGTCGCCTCGGCGACGGTCAGGTTCGCCTTCACCGAGTGCTTGGCGATCTTCGCTGCGGCCTCGTAGCCGATGATCCGGTTCAGCGGCGTCACGATGGACGGGGACGACTCGGCCAGCTGCCGGCACCGCTCCACGTTCGCGACCAGCCCGTCCACGCAGCGCTCGGCCAGCACCCGGGACACGTTCCCGACGAGCGTGATCGACTCGAGCAGGTTGCGCGCCATCACCGGCAGCATCACCAGCAGGTCGAAGTTGCCCTGCGCCCCGGCGAACGCGATCGCCGCGTCGTTCCCGATCACCTGCGCCGCCACCTGGACGGTCGCCTCCGGCAGCACCGGGTTCACCTTGCCCGGCATGATCGAGGAGCCCGGCTGCAGGTCGGGCAGCGCGAGTTCGCCGATTCCCGTCCGCGGCCCCGAACCCATCCAGCGCAGGTCGTTCGCGATCTTGACCAGCGACACCGCGATCGTCCGCAGCGCCCCGGAGGTCTCCACGAGCGAGTCCTGCGCGGCCTGCGCCTCGAAGTGGTTGTGCGCCTCCACCAGCGGCAGCCCGGTGTGCTCGGCGACCAGTTCGATCACCCGCGCCGAGAACCCGGGCGGCGTGTTGATACCGGTGCCCACCGCCGTGCCGCCCAGCGGCAGCTCGCCCAGCCGGGGGAGCGTGGCGCGCACCCGGTCGACGCCGTAGCGCACCTGGGTGGCGTACCCGGAGAACTCCTGGCCGAGCGTGATCGGGGTGGCGTCCATCAGGTGGGTGCGGCCCGACTTCACCACGTCCGCGAACTCGGCCGCCTTCGCCTCCAGCGACGCGGCGAGCACCTCCAGCCCGGGGACCAGCTCGTCGGTCACCGCCTGCACGGCGGCGATGTGGATCGAGGACGGGAACACGTCGTTCGACGACTGGGACGCGTTCACGTGGTCGTTGGGGTGTACCGGCTCGCCGAGCCGCCGGGACGCCAGCGTCGCCACCACCTCGTTGGTGTTCATGTTGGACGAGGTGCCCGACCCGGTCTGGAAGACGTCGATCGGGAACTGGTCGTCGTGCGCGCCGGCGATCACCTCGTCCGCCGCGGCGACGATGGCGTCCGCCACCGCCTGCGGCAGCACGCCGAGCTCCGCGTTCGCGATCGCCGCGGCCCGCTTGATCTGGCCGAGTGCGGCGATGTGGTGGCTGGACAACCCGCGTCCGGAGATCGGGAAGTTCTCCACCGCGCGCTGCGTCTGCGCCGCATAGAGGGCGTCGGCCGGGACCCTGACCTCGCCCATCGTGTCGTGTTCGATCCGGTACTCCGCCATGGAGGACTCCCTTCGTCGCCTTCCACCCTAGGCCGCCCCGCCGACGCCCGAACGGGCCGTAGAGTGCGGCCATGGCACGGACGATGGCCGAACTCTCCGACAGCATCCTGCTCGCAGCGGACGCGATCCCGCCGGGGCGGGTGAGCACCTACGGCGACATCGCGAAGGTGGTGGGCTGCGGTCCCCGCCTGGTCGCGCGGGTGCTCGCGACCAGCGGCGGCCAGGCGTGCTGGTGGCGCGTCGTGCGGTCGAACGGCACCATCGCGGAGCAACTGGTCGCGGAGGGGTCCCGCCGGCTCGCCGAGGAGGGCGTCCCGACCCGGCAGGGACGCGTCGACCTCGCCCGCTACCGGGCCGAACTCGAATGAGCCTGCCGCACCCGCTCACCGGCCAGGGCTTCGCCTCGCCCGTCCCGCCCGGCTCGGGCTGGCCCGACGACCCCGGCGCGCCCACCACACCCGTCGCACGGACGCCCGCCGAGGTCGTCCGCCTGGCCGACAGCAGCAACCTCGCCGAGCTGGACGCGAGGGTCAGCGTCTGCCGCGCCTGCCCCCGGCTGGTCGCCTGGCGCGAGGACGTGGCGCGGGACAAGCGCGCGTCCTTCGCCGGCGAGCCCTACTGGGGGCGGCCGATCGCGGGCTGGGGCGACCCTGAGGCGTGGCTCGTCGTGCTGGGGCTCGCGCCCGCGGCGCACGGCGGCAACCGGACCGGCCGGGTGTTCACCGGAGACCGCAGCGGCGACTGGCTGTTCGCGGCACTGCACCGCGCCGGTCTGGCCGAGCTGCCCACGTCCGTCCACTCCGGGGACGGGCAGCGGCTCACCGGCGCCCGGATCGTCGCGGCGGTGCGCTGCGCGCCACCGGCCAACCGGCCCACCACCACCGAACGGGACACCTGCGCGCCGTGGCTGGCCGCCGAGCTGGCGCTGTTGCCGAACGCCCGGGTCGTGCTCTGCCTGGGCGGCTTCGCCTGGGACGCCGCGCTGCGCCAGCTCGCCGCCGCGGGAGCGCCCGTGCCGCGGCCCAGGCCCGGCTTCGGGCACGGGGCTGTCGCGACGGTCGGCGGCCTTGCGCTGCTCGGCTCGTACCACCCCAGCCAGCAGAACACGTTCACCGGGAAGCTCACCGTGCAGATGCTGGACGACGTGTTCGCGACCGCCCGCGAACTCGCCGGACGCGGCACCCGCTGAGCAGGGTCTTTCGATTTGGGGCGGGCGTGCCCGGTGAGGTAGTGTCATCCCCCGTCCGGCCCCTATAGCTCAGTCGGCAGAGCGTCTCCATGGTAAGGAGAAGGTCTGCGGTTCGATTCCGCATGGGGGCTCTGCGTCCGGAAAGACGGAGTTACCGCCCGTCGCGCCAGGCACCCCTGGAATCCGGGCGGGGGCGGGATAGCTCAGGCGGTAGAGCAAGCGGCTCATAATCGCTGTGTCGCGGGTTCAAGTCCCGCTCCCGCTACCAGGAGCGAGCAGTGCTACGTAGGAAAAGAGGAAGCGATGGCCAAGAAGGCAGCCGACGTCCGGCCGAAGATCACCTTGGCGTGCACGCAGTGCAAGGAGCGCAACTACATCACCAAGAAGAACCGGCGTAACGACCCGGACCGGATGGAGCTGAAGAAGTTCTGCCCGAAGTGCCACGCGCACACCGCGCACCGCGAGACCCGCTGACCTGACCAACGCTCGCCGAGCCGCCCGCCTGCTGCGGGCGGCTCTGCTGCGTCCCGGGGAGCGCCCGCTAGCCTGTGCACATGCCGATCAGCGAAGACCACGTCGGGCGCAGCTACCCGGCCACAGCCCCGTACGAGGTGAGCCGGGCGAAGATCGCCGAGTTCGCCGCAGCCCTCGGTGACGCCGACAACCCTGCCTACGCCGGCGACGCTCCCGTCGCCCCGCCCACGTTCGCGGTGGTGCTCGCCTCCGCGGGCTGGGACGCCATGTTCGCCGACCCCGAGCTCGGCCTGAGCCTGAGCCGCACCGTCCACGTCGACCAGAAGTTCACCTGGCAGCGCCCGCTGCGCGCAGGGGACGAGGTCACCGCCACGCTCACCATCGAGAAGGTCCGGGCCAGGGGAGCGACCGCGATCATCGGCATCGCCGTCGCGCTGTCCACCACGTCCGGTGAGGCGCTGTGCACCGCCGCGTCCACCCTGATGCACACGAACGAGGAGGCGGCATGAGCGCCCTGGCAGCCGAGGTCGGGCAGGTGCTGCCCGGCTTCTCCCGCACCCTCCAGCGGGCCGACCTGGTCCGCTACGCCGGGGCGTCCGGCGACTTCAACCCGATCCACTGGTCCGACGGTGCGGCCGCCGCGCTGGGCCTGCCCGACGTGATCGCCCACGGCATGCTCACCATGGGCACCGCGCTGCGGGTGGTCACCGACTGGTGCGGCGACCCGGGCCGGGTGCGCAGCTACTCCGTCCGGTTCACCAAGCCGGTGGTCGTGCCCGCCGACGGCGGCGCGGTCGTGCAGTTCGGCGGCACGGTGACCAGGGTCGAGGACGGCGTGGCGGTCGTGAGCATCGAGGCCACCTGCGACGAGGTGAAGGTGCTCGGCGCCGCCACCGCAGAGGTGCTCCTTGGCTGAGCGGCTCGCCGACCACACCACGCTGCGGATCGGCGGTCCGGCGAAGACCTGGCTCGAGCCGGAGACCGAGGCCGACCTGATCGACGTCGTGCGTACCGCGGACGAGGCCGGCGAGCCGCTGCTCGTGCTCGGCGGCGGCTCCAACGTGGTCGTCGCGGACGCCGGGTTCGACGGCACCGTCGTGCACACCGGCGCGCTGCGCGGCGTCCACACCGACGACGTCGCGGCCTGCTCGGGAGCGTTCATGACCGTCGCCGCGGGCGAGCCGTGGGACGCCTTCGTCGCGACCACGATCGGCACCCGCCAGGTCGGCGTCGAGGCGCTGTCCGGCATTCCCGGCCTGGTCGGGGCCACCCCGATCCAGAACGTCGGCGCGTACGGCCAGGAGGTGTCCCAGACCATCGCGCGGGTGCGCGTCTACGACCGCGAGGAGCGGCGCGTGGTCACCCGCAGCGCCGTCGAGTGCCACTTCGGCTACCGCACCTCGCTGTTCAAGGCGTTCCCGGACCGGTTCGTGGTGCTCACCGTGAGCTTCCAGTTCCGGCTCGGCACGCTGTCCGCGCCGGTCCGGTACGCCGAGCTCGCCCGCACGCTCGGCATCGAGCCGGGGGAGCGGGCCCCGATGACCGAGGTCCGCGAGGCGGTGCTCGCGCTGCGCCGCGGCAAGGGCATGGTCGTCGATCCCGACGACCGGGACACCTGGAGCGCCGGCAGCTTCTTCACCAACCCGGTGGTCGAGGCCGCCGTCGCCGACGCGCTGCCCGCCGAGGCGCCGCGGTACCCGCAGCCGGACGGGCGGACCAAGACCAGCGCCGCGTGGCTGATCGAGCACGCGGGCTACAGCCGTGGCTTCGGCCCCGGCCTGGCCCGGCTGTCCACCCGGCACACCCTCGCGATCACCAACCGTGGCGGCGCCACGGCCGCGGACGTGCTGGCGCTGGCCCGCGAGATCCGCGACGGGGTGGAACACGCCTACGGCGTCCGGCTCGTGC
>JAGQUI010000919.1 GCA_020438595.1 Propionibacteriaceae bacterium
CGCATGCGCTTCAGCGCCTTCCTCATCTTCATCGTGCTGTGGACCATCTTCGTCTACGCGGTCCTGGTGCACTGGGTGTGGGGTGGAGGCTGGCTGGCCGACCTGGGTGTGCTGGACTTCGCCGGAGGCGTGCCGGTCGAGATGGCGTCCGGTTTCTCGGCCTGGGCGGCCGCGGTACTGGTGGGCGCTCGACGCGACTACAGCCGCCAGGCGCTCCTGCCGCACAACACGATGTACATCCTGCTGGGCGCCGGCCTGCTGTGGTTCGGCTGGTTCGGCTTCAACGGCGGCAGCGGCCTGGCGGCCGGATCGCCCAGCGTCCTGGCGTTCGCCAACACGCTGCTGGCGCCGGCGGCCACCCTCACCGTGTGGTTCCTGCTCGACATGGCGCGTGATCGGCGCGTGACCGCCGTCGGCGGCGCGACGGCCGTGGTCGTGGGGTGTGTCTGCATCACCCCGGCAGCCGGATTCATCGGCCCCATGTGGGCGATCGTCCTGGGCGGCGTCGCGGCGGTGCCGAGCTACGCGCTGATCATGTGGCGGCCGCGCACCCGTCTGGACGAATCACTCGACGTCCTCGGCGCCCACGGC
>JAGQUI010000920.1 GCA_020438595.1 Propionibacteriaceae bacterium
TGCCCTGCTGGGTACGCCGCACCTCGTCGCCCATCTGCAGCATGGGCACGCCCAGCGCCATCAATGTCAGCGTGAGGAAGTTCTTGATCTGTCGCCGGCGCAGCGTCTCAATCGCGGGATCATTGGTCGGCCCTTCCGCACCGTGGTTCCAGCTGCGATTGTCGTTGTCGCCGTCACGGTTGCCCTCGCCGTTGGCCTCGTTGTGCTTCTCGTTGTACGAGACCAGATCGTTGAGCGTGAAGCCGTCGTGGCTGGTGATGAAGTTGATGCTCTGCTCCGGCTCCCGGCGCTTGGAGCCGTAGATGTCCGGGCTGCCGCCGAGGCGTGCGACCATGGTTGCGGCCATGCCGGGATCACCTTTGACGAAGGAGCGCACGTCATCGCGAAAGCGTCCGTTCCACTCGGTCCAATGGCGGCCGAAGAACTGACCCACCTGGTAGAGGCCGGCCGCGTCCCACGCCTCGGCGATGAGCTTGGTGCCCGCCAGTACCGGGTCGTTTTCGATGTCCCAGAGGATGGGCGGGTTGGCCATGGGATCGCCGTGCTCATCGCGCGAGAGGATCGACGCCAGGTCGAAGCGGAAGCCGTCCA
>JAGQUI010000921.1 GCA_020438595.1 Propionibacteriaceae bacterium
CGTCGAATTCCTGGACAAGTCGCGCACCAGTCTCTTTCCCCGCCCGATCTACATCGAGGGCGAGAAGGACGGCATCCCGGTGGAAGTGGCGCTGGTGTACAACAGCTCCTACAACGAAACCGTGCTCACCTTCACCAACAACATCAACACCATCGAGGGCGGCACGCACCTCACGGGTCTGCGCAGCGGATTGACCCGCACGCTGAACAAGTACTTCGGCGAGAACCCCAGCTACCGCAAGGAGAAGTTCACCCTCAGCGGCAACGACGTGCGCGAGGGACTGACCTGCGTGGTCAGCGTGAAGGTGCAGGAACCCCAGTTCGAGGGCCAGACCAAGACCAAGCTGGGCAACAGCGAGGTCAAGAGCGCCGTCGAAATCCTGGTCTACGAGAAGCTGTGTGACTACTTCGAGCAGAATCCCCGGCTGATCAAGGCGATTCTGGACAAGTGCGTGTCCACCCATCGCGCCCACGACGCCGCCCGCAAGGCACGCGATCTGGTGCGCCGCAAGAGCGCGCTCGAATCGGGCAGCCTGCCGGGCAAGCTGGCCGACTGCAGCCTCAAGGACCCCAGCCATTGCGAAATCTACC
>JAGQUI010000922.1 GCA_020438595.1 Propionibacteriaceae bacterium
TCCTGGTGGGGTCGAGTAAACAGTCCACCGACGTCGATCTGCAGCAGCGGCTCTGGCAGGTCTCCGAGGAGCTCACCGGCGTCACCTACCCGGTCTGATGCCCGGCCCGACTCGCAGCGTCGAGGAGCACCAGCGCGTCGTCGCCGGACTGATCACGGCGCGACCGCAGACCCGCCTCCCATTGGCGGAGGCACACGGCCTGGTGCTCGCCGAGGACGTCGTCGCTCCGCTGTCCCTGCCGGTATTCGACAACTCCGCGATGGACGGCTACGCGGTTCGCGCAGCAGAGCTGTCGGCTGCGCGGCCGGAGGCGCCGATCCGGCTGCCAGTCGCCGAGGACATTCCGGCGGGACGGACCGACGTTCTCAGGCTGGCGCCGGGAACCGCCCACCGCATCATGACCGGAGCGCTGGTCCCGATCGGCGCGGACGCGATCGTCCCGGTGGAACACACCGATGCCGGCAGCGCGGTGGTCGCGGTGTTCACAGCGCCCCGAACCGGTCGGCACATCCGTGTCGCCGGGGAGGACGTCGCGGCCGGAACGGTGGTGCTGCGGTCCGGCACGATGCTCACCCCGGCCGCGCTGGG
>JAGQUI010000923.1 GCA_020438595.1 Propionibacteriaceae bacterium
TCTACGCCGAGCGGGAAGCCAACGGGCAGGACTACACCGGCCAGTCCGTGACGACCGACGCCGGCACCACGACCGACGACGCCGCCAGCGCCGACACCGTGGAGGCCGTCCTCACCGACACCAGCTACACCGACGCCGACACGTCCATCACCGTCACCCGCTACGTCACCGGCAGCGGCAGCGACCAGGTCGTCTACTACGTCGCCGACATCCAGGTCAGCGACGTCACCCAGGTGCTCTCCGCCTTCGCCGACAACCAGTTCGGGCAGAACATCGTCGAGGACACCTCCAGCATCGCCGCCGACAACAACGCCCTCCTCGCCATCAACGGCGACTACTACGGCTTCCGCACCAGCGGCATCCTCATCCGCAACGGGGTGATCTACCGCGACAGCGGCACCCGCACCGGTGCGGCCTTCACGCTCGACGGCGAGCTGATCGTCTACGACGAGACCACCACCACCGCCGAGGAACTGCTGGCCCGGGGCGTGTGGCAGACGCTCTCCTTCGGGCCGGCGCTGGTGGACGGTGGGCAGGTGCTCGACGGCATCGACCGGGTGGAGGTGGACACCAACATCGGCAACCAC
>JAGQUI010000924.1 GCA_020438595.1 Propionibacteriaceae bacterium
GGTCGAGCAGCGGCGCGGGGTCGGCGAGCGTCTGCGCGGCGAAGCTGGCCATCTCGGCCATGCTGCGGGCCAGTTCCGCCTCGACGCCGATGTCGGCGAAGCGGTGACGCAGGGCCTGGAAGCCGGCCAGCGGGCGGCCGAATTGCTGGCGCTCGTTCAGGTAGGCGCGGGTCAAGGCCAGGGCCTTGTCGATGGCGCCGACGGCATCGGCGCAGAGCGCCGCGACGGTGAAGGCCTCCGCCTTCGCGACGGCGTCGCGCGCCGCCGCGCCCCGGGCCAGGATCGCCTCGCCGCCGACAGTGCAGCCGTCGAGATGCACCTTGCCCAGATGACGCCCGTCAATGCCCCGATAGGGGGTGATCGCGATGCCGTCGGCGGTGCTCGGCAGCCGCACGAGCATCGGTTCGGGGCCGTCCGCGAAGATCAGGAGATCGGTTGTGTGAGGGCCGGTCTCGCACAGCGGCACGACGCCGGAAAGCGAGGCGCCATCCTTGTCGGGCGCTGCGGACACCGGAGTGGTGAGGCCGACCGGAAGGCCGAAGCCGACGGGCGCGAAAATGCGGCTTCCCGCGACGAGGCCGGCCAGC
>JAGQUI010000925.1 GCA_020438595.1 Propionibacteriaceae bacterium
CGGATCTCCAGCGCGTCCTCAACCGTCTTCATGCCGGGAGCGAATTCGGCCCACTCGTCCTTACCGAAGTAGGAGTGGCTCGCGCCGGCCGCCAGGACGAGGTAATCGTATGAGAGCGTGCCGCGCGTCTTCAGCTCGACCGTGCGGCCTTCGAGATCGACCGAAACCGCCTCGTCGAGCAGCACCTTGGCGTTCTTCTGGCCCTTGAGCAGTTCACGAATTGGCACCGCGATATCGGACGGAGAAAGCGAGGCCGTGGCGACCTGGTAGAGCAGCGGCTGGAACAGGTGATGATTGCGGCGATCGATCAGTGTGATCTCCACCGGAGCGTTCTTGAGGGCCCTGGCTGCGTTCAGCCCGGCGAATCCGCCGCCGATAATAACGACGCGCGGCGTCTTTCCACCGTTCGTCGCGAATGCCGAGAGTCCCGTCATACGTGCAATCACCCCGCCAGTCATCCCAACTGCACCCTTCTCGCTCGATATCGAAGCGGAGCGCACGTTCCCACGCACTGTTCCGCGCACAGATTCGCGAACGTGCGAACGCCTCGCGCGCATCGCACCGTCGGCATCATACGGTACCGCAGC
>JAGQUI010000926.1 GCA_020438595.1 Propionibacteriaceae bacterium
GCTCGCGCACCAGATGGCGCAGCCGGCGCTTCACCCGGTTGCGAACGACGGCCGGTCCCACGGCGCGACTCACCGCGAAGCCCACTCGGACCGGCGCCGTCGACTCGGTCGACGGGTCGCTCGGCAGCAGGTGGACGACCAGGGTCGGCGTCCCGGCCCGGCGGCCTCGACGCAGGGCATGACGAAAGTCCTCACCAGCGGTGAGGCGGTTGGTCCGCGCGAGCACGGGTCACCATCGCGGTGGGCCCGGGCCCTCAGACCGCGAGGCTCTTGCGACCCTTGCGGCGGCGGGAGGCGAGGATGGCGCGACCGGCGCGGGTGCGCATCCGCAGACGGAAGCCGTGCACCTTGTGGCGGCGACGGTTGTTCGGCTGGTAGGTCCGCTTGCTCACGAGCTTCTCCGTAGTTCTCCGGCCCCGCGGCCCCGGGAGCGTCCGGGTGCCGACGGTGGGCGGTGGTCGTGCTGGTGGTGTCCCCGGCGGCGGGCAGTGGCCTGACTCGCGGGTGGCGGGCCGTCGGCTGGCACCGCCCACCCACGGCTCCACCTCGCTGCGTTCACAGGGGCAGCGAGAAGGCGTTCCGTGGAC
>JAGQUI010000927.1 GCA_020438595.1 Propionibacteriaceae bacterium
CGCCGCTTTCAAGCTGGGTATTACCGCGATTCACCAGGAGACCGTGCTGTTCGACGAGATGAGCGTCGCCGAGAACATCTTTCTTGGTCACGCACCGAAAACCGGTTTCAAGACGGTCGACTGGCGGGCGATGCGCGGTCAGGCACGCAAGCTTCTCGAGGAGATAGGAGCGGGCCACATCGCCCCAGACGAGCGGTTGAAGGATCTCAGCATCGCAAACAAGCACCTCGTCGCTGTCGCGCGGGCGCTGTCGATCAATGCCGATATCGTTATCATGGACGAGCCGACCGCGGCGCTGTCCTTCAAGGAAATTCAGGACCTTTTCGACCTGATTGAACTCTTGAAGAAGAACGGGAAGGCGATCCTGTTCATCTCCCACAAGTTCGACGAGATCTATCGCATCGCTGACCGCTACACTGTCTTCCGCGACGGCGAGATGGTTGGCAAGGGGCTGATCAACGACACCAGCCAGGACGAGATCGTGCGGCTGATGGTCGGCCGCTCGGTCGACCAGGTCTTTCCGAAGCGCGCGGTGGAAACCGGCGAGGAGATCCTTAGGGTTGCCGGTTACTGCCACCCGACGGAGT
>JAGQUI010000928.1 GCA_020438595.1 Propionibacteriaceae bacterium
AACCCGCTCCGGGTTTCGCCGGGGGCACCTATCCAGGCCTTGCCGGCAAAGTGGTTCTCAACGCCGGCGGCAGCCGCGGCATCGGTCTGGCGATGGCGCACGGATTTGCCCGCCACGGCGCCAAGATCATGCTGCTGGCCAGCGGCGAATCCGGCCTCGATTCGGCGCGGGCGGAGCTCGAGGCCGCCCATCCGGGCGTCGAGGTCGAGGTATTCGCGGCCTCGGTCGCCGACGATGCGGCGGTCGAACGGGCCTGCGCGGCAACCGAAGCGCATTTCGGACGCATCGACGTCCTGCTCAACAACGCCGGCATCGCGATGAACAAGCCGACGCTGGACCTGACCGCCGCGGAATGGCGACAGGCGATCGACATCGACCTGTCGGGCGTCTTCTTTTGCGCCCAGGCGGCGGCGCGGCGCATGATGGCGCAGGGCGCCGGCGCGATCATCAACACCGCGTCGATTTGGGGCGTGTCGTCCTCGGCCGGGCGCACCGCCTACTGCACCGCCAAGGCCGGGGTCGTGTCGATGACGCGCAGCCTTGCCGTCGAATGGGCCCGCCACGGCATCCGCGTCAACGCGCTCTG
>JAGQUI010000092.1 GCA_020438595.1 Propionibacteriaceae bacterium
CGAACCGGGCCAGGAAGGCAGGGCCGACGAGCTTCATGAAGCCCGCGCTGACCACCAGGTCGGGCTCGTGCGCCGCGACAAGGTCGGTGAGTCCGGCGTCCCACGCGGCGCGGTCGGCGCCCTTCGCCAGCGGGTGCACGAACGTCGGCACGCCGGCGCGCTCGGCACGGGCCAGGCCGTGGGCGTCCGGACGGTCGGAGCCGACGGCCACCACCCGGGCGTCCAGCTCCCCGGACTCCTGCGCGTCCAGCAGCGCCTGCAACAGGGTGCCCGAGCCCGAGACCAGGACCACCAGGCGCAACGGCATGGCCTGACCCTACCGAACCGCCCCGGGCTCAGGACGCGGTGCTGCGGCGGCGGACGAACCAGGTGACCAGGGCGGCCAGCAGCGCGCTGAGCAGCAGCAGCGGGACCCCGATCAGCAGTGACTCCAGCAGCCGGGGGCCGAGGTCGACCAGCCGCAGGCTGCCCATCCCGCCGCGGCTGGCCGCCGCCCAGCCGAGGTAGGCCAGCCCCACCAGCAGCCCGGCCGCCGCGGCCGCGGCGATGGCCCCCAGCACGCCGGGGTGCCCGCGTCGCACCGCGACCACGCCGGCGAGCGCTCCGACGACCACTCCGGCGACGAGCCAGGCCTGCAGCCACGGGTCGGCGGCTCCCGCGGGAGGTAGGGCGCCGAACACGGGGACCGCCGGCAGCATGCCCAGCTGGGTGCCGGTGAGCGAGACCAGCGATCCGGTGCCGACGGTGAACCCTGCGCCGAGCAGCCAGGCCAGGGACCAGCCGAGCAGGTTGGGCAGGTAGGCGAGCACCACGACGGACCAGACGAACACCCCCGCACCGTCCAGCCGTACGGCGTCCTCGAGCGCGCCGATCCGGGCCTCGCCGAGCACGACCGCCGTGGCGAGCGCGACCGCCCCGACCACGACCAGGCCGAGCCCGCCGGCCGCGGCGCCCCGGACGCCACGCCGCCACCAGTCCGGGCCGATCGAGCCGAGCCGGTGGCCGGCGGCGCGCGCGGCACCGACGGCGCTGCCCGCCGCGCTGACCAGCAGGGCGCCGAGGGCGGGACGCCAGACGGCTCCGGGACCGTCGACGGCCCAGGCGAGCACGACGGCGAAGGCGGTGTAGCCGGCCGCGACCTGCCCGACCGAGCCGAGCAGGAGCCGGCGCCGGTCGGTGGCCCCGAGATCGCCCGGGCGGGCCTGGCGTCCCTGCCGGTAGGCGAAACGCCCCGCCGAGGAGCACAGCGCGGCCGAGCCGAGGGTGAGTCCCAGCGGCACCAGCGTGACGACGTCCTGCCCGATCACCAGCACACCGCCGTGGGCGAGCAGCCAGACCTCGCCGGCGAACGCGAGCACGGTGGGCAGCGGGATCGCGATCGCGCTCAGCCACGCGACCAGCATCACGCCGGAGACGAGCAGGGCTCCGGCGAGCCCCGCGGCGACCCCGCCGCCCAGCGCCGCGACCGGCCACGGGAGCAGGGGCGGGCCGTCCGGCGTGCGGGGCAACCGGACGGTGCGGGCCGTCGAAACGGTGAGCTTGAGCCGATCGGGATCCCGGAATCTGGGCAGGGGCATGGTGGATCCATGCTGACGCAGGCGGTCGCGCCTCCTCGTAGGGACACGCCCGCCGTCGCTACACTGGCTCGGTCAGAAGGCATCGATCGGCAAGGGAACGCAGTGGCAGAAGAGGGTTCGCCCACCCCCCGAAGGGCACTCGGCCCGCTCCCTGACCAGCCGGAGGACGCACCGGCCGGCGAGGTCGGCCGCGCCTTCCCGGACGACCCGTCGCCGCTGACCAGCACGGGACGTCTGCGCCGGCTCGCGGCCAGCCCCACCTCCCCCGCCAGCGCGGCAGCCGCGCCCCCGGCGGAGGCGAGCACGCCGGTGCCGCCGCCCGCACCCGTCCTGCCCGAACCGGAGGCAGCCCTGCCGCCCGCCTCGGGACGCCGGTTCTCCGCGAACGAGGATCCCTTCGTGGGAGCCTCGGCAGCGCCGCGCCGCTCCGCGGTCAGCCCCGCGTCGCCGCCGTCGGCCGAGCCGCTGCTGGAGCCGACCCCCCGGCCGACGAGTCCGCCGTCCGTGACCATTCCCGGGGCGGCGACGTTCACGCCGTCCCCGTACGCGCCCAGCCCCGCGGCCGCGCCGCTCGACGCGCCCGACACGGACTCCCCATCGGCCGCGGGCCCCGCCAGCGCGGTCTTCGCGGCCGCCGCCGCAGCCTCGCTGGCCGGTACTACAACCCTGGCAGCAGCCGCACCCGAGGCCACCGAGGCACCCGGTGTCCCGGAGAAGAAGCGGGGCCTGTTCGGACGCAGGCCGAAGGCCGCCGAGCCCGTCGCCGAGCAGCCGCCGACCCCACCCACGCCGGTCGAGCCGGAGCCCGTGGTCGCCGAGGCCGAACCGGAGCCGCAGCCGGGGGTCAAGAAGGAGAAGCACAACTCTCGCCGGGCCCTGATCGTGATCGCCGCCGTCCTGGTGGTCGCCCTTCTCGTCGCGGCCGGGATCTGGTTGCTCACGCTTCGCTCCGGCGCGCCCAGCGGCGGGCCGACCAATCCCGACACCGCGTCCGCGCTCGACCCGCTGGTCACCGCTACCGACCTCGGCACGCTCGGCGGCCTCACCTGGACCGAGTCGACCGCGACCTCGGACCCGGACCGCCCGCTCTGTCTCCCGGCCGCCGGCGACGGCGTGCCGGACGCGCAGCGCTCGGTGTCCCGCAAGACGACCGCGAGCGACGACGAGTCGGCCGCGTTCGTGCAGGCGATCGACACCTACCCCGATGACGCCACCGCCACCGCGGCCTACAGCGCGCGGACCGTCCAGGCGGGCACCTGCTCCGACGCCGTCGCCTGGATCACCGGCGCCAACTCCGTCTCCGGGCTCGCCGACGCGGCGATCTCGGAGCGCCTCGTGGTCGAAGGAGAGGCCGCCGACACCTTCCACACGCTGCTGATCAGCCGCACCGGACGCACGGTGAGCCTGGTCGACATCACCACGACCAAGAGTGCGGTGAACGCCCTCGACCTCGCCAACGTGGTAGGCCAGGCACTGAGCCGCCAGTGCGGCGGCGACCAGGGCACCTGCCCGAGCAGCATCGAAGTGGCGACCGTGCCGCCCCCGGCCGGCGCCCCCGCGGGCTGGCTCGTCGAGGGGGACGTGCCCCGCGTCACCCCGGGTGAGGGCCGCTGGGGAGCGGTCGACCCGCACACCACGCTCGACGTGGTCGGCACCCAGTGCGAGGCGATGGACCTCAAGTCGGTGGCCGGCACGACCTCTTCGGCCCAGCGCACGCTGCTGCTCGCCGACGACGTCGCCGCGCCGAGCGGCTTCGGGATCGACATGGTGACCTACACCTTCGCCAGCGCCAAGGACGCCACCAAGCTCGGCAAGAAGCTGTCGAGCAACATCGCCAAGTGCCCGGACCGGGCGCCCACCGCCACCGTCAAGGACGGGCCAGCGGCGAACGGGACCGGCGAGGCCGACCTGAAGTTCAGCGGCGACACCTACCAGGTCACCCAGAAGACCCAGTCCGGCACCGTCCACTACCGGGTCGGCGTGCTCACCGTCGACGACAAGGTCGTCTACCTGCTCGCCAACCCAACGAGCGACTTCGACTTCACCGACAGCCAGTGGAAGGCCGTGGCCGTCCGCGCCGGGCAGCGGGTCACCCAGGGCTGACCCCCGACGTCCGGGGCCTGTCGCGATCCGGCCGCCGATCGTGTCCCACCCGGCACTCTCGTCACACCGCGGGCCACGAGCGGCCGAATCGCGTCACGTATCCGGCGTGCCGCACGAACTCAGCCGAGCGAGGCGACCACCTCGCGCATCAGGGACGCGGTCTCGCTGGGCGTGCGGCCCACCCTCACCCCGGCCGCCTCGAGCGCGGCCTTCTTCGCCTTCGCGGTGCCGACCGAGCCGGTCACGATCGCACCGGCGTGGCCCATGGTCTTGCCGACCGGGGCGGTGAATCCGGCCACGTAGCCGACGACGGGCTTGGTCACGTGCTCGGCGATGTAGGCGGCGGCCCGCTCCTCCGCGTCCCCGCCGATCTCGCCGATCATCACGATCGCATCGGTGTCGGGGTCGGCCTCGAACGCCTCGAGGGCGTCGATGTGCGTGCTCCCGTTCACCGGGTCGCCGCCGATCCCGACCGCGGTCGAGAAACCGATGTCGCGCAACTCGAACATCATCTGGTAGGTGAGCGTGCCCGACTTCGAGACCAGGCCGATCCGGCCGGGCCCCGAGATGGTGGGCGGGATGATCCCGACGTTCGACTTCCCCGGCGAGATCAGGCCGGGGCAGTTCGGGCCGATCAGCCGGGTGGTGCCGGACTGGCGCGCGTAGTCGACGAACTCGGCGGTGTCCTTCACCGGGACGCCCTCGGTGATCACCACGGTGAGGCCCAGGCCCGCGTCCACGGCGTCGATCACGGCCTGGCGGGTGTACGGGGCGGGCACGAAGACCACCGAGGTGTTCGCGCCGGTAGCCTCCTTCGCCTCCGCGACGCTGTCGTAGACGGGGACGGGCTCCTCCTCGAAGGTGACCGACTGGCCGCCCTTGCCGGGCGTGACGCCGGCGACGATGCGGGTGCCGGCCCCGATCATGCGCTGGGTGTGCTTGCGGCCCTCCGAGCCGGTCATGCCCTGGACGAGGACGACCGAATTCTGATCCAACCAGATCGACATCTGATGCTCTCCTTATTCGGCCGCGGCGGCCAGCTCGGCGGCCCGGCGGGCCGCATCGTCCATGGTCTCGCGGACCTCGACCAGCGGGTGGGCGGCCTCGGCCAGCATGTGCCGGCCGACCTCGACCGCGTTGCCGTCCAGCCGGACCACGATCGGGCGGGTCGCCCGCTCGCCCAGGATGCCGAGGGCGTCGATGATGCCCTTGGCGACCTCCGAGCAGGCGGTGATGCCGCCGAAGACGTTCACGAACACCACCTTCACCTGCGGGTCGGAGAGGATGATGTCCAGCCCGTTCGCCATCACCTGGGCGGACGCGCCGCCCCCGATGTCGAGGAAATTCGCCGGACGGGGCTGACCGGGCAGGTCCTCGCCCGCGCCGGCCACCACGTCGAGCGTGCTCATCACGAGGCCCGCGCCGTTGCCGATGATGCCGACCGAGCCGTCCAGCTTCACGTAGTTGAGGTTCTTCGCCCGCGCCCGCACCTCCAGCGGGTCGTCCGACGACTCGTCCGCGTAGTTCGACCAGTCCGGGTGCCGGAACGCGGAGTTGGCGTCGAGGGTCACCTTGGCGTCGAGGGCGACGATCCGCCCGTCGCCGGTCTTGACCAGGGGGTTCACCTCGACCAGCGTGGCGTCGTTCTCGCGGTACACCTCGCCGAGCAGGACCAGGACGCGAGCCAGCTCCGCCCGGTCGGCCTCGGCGAAGCCGGCGGCCGCGACGATCTCGTCGGCCTTCGCCCGGTCGATCCCGACCAGCGGATCGACCTCGACCTTCGCCAGCGCCTCGGGACGCTCCACCGCGAGGGTCTCGATGTCCATGCCACCCTCGACCGAGCACATCGCCAGGTAGCTGCGGGTGGAGCGGTCGAGCAGCAGGGAGAAGTAGTACTCCTCCGCGATCCGGGCGCCCTCGGCGACCATCACGGTCTCGACCCGATGGCCCTTGATGTCGAGGCCCAGGATCTCCGCGGCCCGGTCGGCGGCCTCCTGCGGCGAGCGGGCCAGTTTCACGCCGCCGGCCTTTCCCCGTCCCCCGGTCTTCACCTGAGCCTTGACGACGACCACGTCGGAGCCGAGTTCCTCGGCTGCCGCGCGGGCCTCGTCGGGTGTCCAGGCGGTGATGCCCCGCAGGACCGGGACACCGTGCGCCTCGAAAAGGTCTCGCGCCTGGTACTCGAACAGATCCACTCCGACTCCGCTCACCTCGTTGCTCGCTGAATGCGTTGCCGAGCCTAGTCCGCGGCCCTCGCGTTCGCACCACGGCGTCCCCGGCTACGGACGCCCGACACCCGATACCCACTTTCTGAGCGATTCTGAGAAAGACCCTAAGAAATGCTAAGCTGGATCCTGCCTGGTTGAGCCGGGCGCTATCGGGGGCATCGGGGATTTTGACGGGAGCCAGGTGATCACAGGTCGAGTGCGCGCTGACAAGCCGCGTCGCGCGCTCCCGCAGCAGCCGGGCCGTGCTGGTGGCGGGTCTCGCCAGCTCCGTCGGGCCAACCTCCGCAACCTCCTCAAGCGTGGCGTCACCGCCGTCATCGTCTCAGGAATCGCCGTCGCCGGCTTCTCAGCATTCACGGCTTCCTCGACCAACGCGACCGGTACGGCGTTCGCCGACCAGGGCCTCGCCGTCTCCAACATCCCCGCCGTCCAGGTGGCCAGCGCACCCCAGACCGTCTCCGTGGCCGACCTCGCCGCCGCCCGCGCCCAGCAGTTCGCCTCCGACAGCGAAGCGATCACCACCAGCCAGGAGAGCGCGGCCGCTGCAGCCCGCACCACCCAGCTGGGCGGCGACGCCGAGGCGATCACCACCGAGATCGACCGGCTGAAGAACCTCGCGAAGTTCATTTGGCCCGCCGACGGCAAGGTCGGCTCGGTCTACGGCATGCGGCTGCACCCGATCCTGCACTACTACCGGATGCACGACGGCGATGACATCGGCGGCACCTGCGGCGAGCCGATCTGGGCCGCGCAGTCCGGCGTGGTCACCAAGGCCGAGATGGGCTACAACGGCGGTTCCGGCAACAACGTCTGGATCGACCACGGCGACATCAACGGCGTCGACGTCCAGTCCGGCTACCTGCACATGCTGCGCTACACCGTGAAGGTCGGCGAGAAGGTCAACAAGGGCGACGTGATCGGCTACGTCGGCGACACCGGCCTCTCCACCGCGTGCCACCTGCACTTCTCGATCAAGAAGAACGGCTCCAGCTCCGACCCGATGGAGTACATCGGCTGGAACCCGCAGGCCAAGGGCGTCGCCACCCACAACTGAGGTCCACCCCGCCGCCAAGGCCCTACGGTTGCCTCGTGAGCCAGCTCGTGATCGCACCGGGGCCGGGCATCCCGACCGGCTTGGCCATCCCCGACACCGAACTGGTCGAGCGCTACTCGCACGCGTCCGGACCGGGCGGACAGGGTGTCAACACTGCTGACTCCCGGGTCCAGCTCTCCTTCGACGTGGCTGCCTCGACGGCCCTCGACGAGGCGCAGCGCGAACGTGTGCTGCGCCGCCTGCGGACCCGCCTGACCGGCACCGTGCTCACGGTCACCGCGGCCGAGTTCCGCTCCCAGCGCCGGAACCGCGTGGCCGCACGGGAACGCCTGGCGGCACTGCTCCGGGAAGCGATCGCCCCACCCCCGCCGCCGCGCCGCGCGACCCGTCCGACCCGGGCCTCGATCGACCGCCGGCTCACCAACAAGCGACGGCGCAGCGAGACCAAGCGCCAGCGGGCACGGCCCGCGGAGCTGTAGCTACAGCTTCTCCATCGGCGCGTGCTTGAGCGAGAGCCGCTTCAGGCCCACCGAGCCGAAGTCGACGTCCGCCTTCGCCGCGTCGCCCACCCCGGACGTGGCGACCACGGTGCCCATCCCGAAGGTGGTGTGCAGCACCCGGTCGCCCACGTCCACCGAGGGCACCGTCTTGATCGCCGGCCTCGCTCCGAAGCCGACGGTGGCGCGCCAGGACTGCTGCGTGCGGGACGCCGCGGACGAGGCGAAGCCGCTGCGGGCCTGGCCGAGCCGGCGCCAGTCGATCAGGTGGGCGGGGATCTCCTCGGTGAACCGGCTCGCCGGGTTGTACTGCGGCGAGCCCCACTGCGAGCGGACGGTCGCACGGGTCAGGTAGAGCCGCTGCCGGGCCCGGGTGATGCCGACGTAGGCCAGCCGGCGCTCCTCCTCGAGTTCGGCCTTGTCGCTCATCGCCCGCTGGTGCGGGAAGATGCCGTCCTCGAAGCCGGTCAGGAAGACCGTGTTGAACTCCAGCCCCTTCGCCGTGTGCAGGGTCATCAGCGTGACCACGCCGGCGGCGTCCGGGTCGTTGTCGGGGATCTGGTCGGAGTCCGCCACCAGCGCGATCCGCTCCAGGAACGCGGGCAGCGAGTCGTCCGGCTCCGGCGCCGCGGCCGCGAGTTCGCCCTCGTCGGCGGGCAGGTCCACGGCATGGGCGGCGGCCACGAACTCCCCGGCCACGCTGACCAGCTCGACCAGGTTCTCCAGCCGGCTCTCGTCCTGCGGGTCGCTGGACCTGCTGAGCTCGTCGAGGTAGCCGGAGTCCTTCAGGATGCCGGCGAGGATCTCGTCCGCGGGCACCCCGTCGGCCACCTTCTGCCGGTAGCCCGCCAGCAGGCCCGCGAACGCCTCGATCTGGTTCAGCGACCGGGTGGCCAGGCCCGGCGCCTCCTTCACCCGGTCCAGCGCGGCGCCGAACGAGATCTGCTCGGCCGCGGCGAAGGCCTCGACCATGGCCTCCGCCCGGTCGCCGATGCCCCGGCGGGGCACGTTCAGGACGCGACGCACCGACACGTCGTCGTCGACGTTGGCGATGGCGCGCAGGTAGGCGATCGCGTCCCGCACCTCCCGGCGCTCGTAGAAGCGGACGCCACCCACCACCCGGTACGGCAGGCCGACCCGGATGAACACCTCCTCGAACGCCCTCGACTGGGCGTTGGTGCGGTAGAACACCGCCACCTCGCCCGGCTTCGCGCGTCCGTCGTCACCGAGCCGGTCGATCTCCTCGGCCACGAACTGGGCCTCGTCGTGCTCGGTGTCGGCCACGTAGCCGACCAGGAGGTCGCCGTCGCCCGCGTCCGACCAGAGCCGCTTCTCGGGGCGTCCGGCGTTCCGGGTGATCACCGCGTTCGCCGCGCTCA
>JAGQUI010000929.1 GCA_020438595.1 Propionibacteriaceae bacterium
TCAGCCCCTGCGTGTAGGGATGCAGCGGATCGTCGAAGAGGTCGTCCGCCCTCCCCTCTTCCACGATCTGGCCGGCGTACATGATGGCGATGCGATCGGAAAACTCGACCAGCAGCGAAAGATCGTGGGTGATGAAGAGGATCGAAAAGCCGAGCTTGTTCTTCAGCTCCTCGATCTGCTGCATGATTTCCTTCTGCACCACGACATCGAGCGCGGTGGTTGGTTCGTCCATGATCATCAGCGGCGGATCGAGCGCCAGCGCCATCGCGATCACCGCCCGCTGGCGCATGCCGCCTGAGAGCTGATGCGGATAGACATCGAGCCGGGCCGTATCGATGCCGACCAGTGTCAGCAGGTGAGCGGCCCGTTCTCGAGCTTCCTTGTCGCTGATATTTGAATGCGCCTGAATCGAATCCTCGATCTGTTCGCCGATGCGCATGACCGGATTGAGTGAATTCATGGCGCTCTGAAAGACCATCGATACGTCTCGCCAGCGGAACTCGCGGAGCTGTTCGTCGTTCAGCGCCAGCACATCGCGATCGCCGAAGAGCACCTGGCCGCCGGTGATCACCGCCGGCGGGGGCA
>JAGQUI010000930.1 GCA_020438595.1 Propionibacteriaceae bacterium
TCGACAACCTACCCAGGATGCTCAGTCGAAGGACTGCCAACCCGCCGGGCCGGTCGGCGGCCGGCCGTCCAGCACCACACCGGGCGCGCCTTCTCTCACCATCCCGATCACCCGCCAGCCGGCGGGCACATCGCCCGGGAAGCAGGCCACCAGGGCGTGATCCTCGCCGCCGGAGAGCACGAGCGCCCACGGGTCCACCCCGGCCGCGGCCGCAGCACCGGCCACCGCGTCGACGTCGGCCTGCAATGCCGCACCCGAGAGGTCGATCGACATACCCGATGCGGTGGCCAGGTGGCCGAGGTCGGCGAGCAGGCCGTCGGAGACGTCAGTCATCGCCTGCGCGCCGGCCTGGGCCGCGACAAGACCCTGACCGTATGGCGGCTGCGGCACCAGATGACGGCGCCGGACCTCCTCGAAATCACGGATATCGTTGTGCCACAACGTATATCCCGTAGCAGAGCGGCCCAGGTCGCCGGCGACGGCGACGGCCGAGCCAGGCCGGGCGCCGCTGCGCAACACCGGGTTGCGGCCGCCCAGATCGCCCAGCGCGGTCACCGAGATCACCCACTGCGGGCTGGCGACCA
>JAGQUI010000931.1 GCA_020438595.1 Propionibacteriaceae bacterium
GTCCAGGCGGGCAGCGAGAGCTGGAAGGCCTTCTTCTACGGGTCGTCCGACGCAGCCAACTTCATCACGGTCGACAAGACCCCGGCATCACTCTGGGTCATGGACCTGTCCGTGCGGATCTTCGGAGTCAACTCGTTCGCGATCCTCGCACCCCAGGTGCTGATGGGCGTCGCGACCGTGGGCGTCGTGTACGCCACGGTGAAGCGCGGCTTCGGGCACGTGGCCGGGATGGTCGCCGGCGCGGTCATGGCGCTGACGCCCGTGGCCGTCCTGATGTTCCGGTTCAACAACCCCGACGCCCTGCTGACCCTGCTGATGGCAATCGCGGCGTACTCCACGCTTCGCGCGGTGGAGTCGGGCAGCCGGCGCTGGGTGCTGGCCATCGGGGCCCTCATCGGCCTGGCGTTCCTCACCAAGATGCTTCAGGCGTTCCTGGTGGTGCCGGCCTTCGCCCTGGCCTATGTGCTTGCTGCGCCGACCCCGCTGCGGCGGCGCATCGTTGACCTGGGGCTCGGACTCGCGGCGCTGGTGGCGTCCACCGGATGGTGGATCGCCATCGTCGAGCTGGTTCCGGCGTCGATG
>JAGQUI010000932.1 GCA_020438595.1 Propionibacteriaceae bacterium
TGGGCGGACGCGCGGCATCGAACTTCGCCAACGGCAACGACGGAACACCCGATCGAGCCCTGGTCGAATGGATCGTGCACGCTGACCGTGGCCGTTGCGTGACATTCCGCGTAAAGACGAAACGCGCCGGTGAGGACTCCCGTATCCTCCACCTGCGATGAGTGCCCTGGCTAGTTCCACCGCGCAACTCGAGAACGAAGCGATCAAGATCTTCCGTGAGGTCGCCGCCGAGTTCGAGCGCCCCGTGTTGTTGTTCTCGGGTGGCAAGGACTCGGTGGTGATGCTCCACCTGGCCCGGCGGGCGTTCGCCCCGGCCCGGATCCCGTTCCCGGTGATGCATGTCGACACCGGACACAACTTCGACGAGCTGATGGAGTTCCGCGATCGAACGGTCGAGGAGTTCGGCGTCGAGCTCGTCGTCGCCTCCGTGCAGCAGTCGATCGACGAGGGCAAGGTCGTCGAGGACACCAGCCCGCGAGCGAGCCGCAACCCGCTGCAGACGGTGACGTTGCTCGACGCGATCAACAAGCACAAGTTCGACGCCGTCTTCGGCGGCGGGCGTCGTGACGAAGAGCGGGCCC
>JAGQUI010000933.1 GCA_020438595.1 Propionibacteriaceae bacterium
GTTGATAATCGCAGTCGCGTAAATAATGTTTTCCACCGTATTGCCCAGTGCCGCGACGATTCCCATCGCCAGCACGAACAGTGGAAAGGCCATGATAGTATCGATCAGCCGGCCACTGACAGCATCCAGCCAGCCACCCCAATAGCCCGCTGCTGCGCCCAGACAGGCACCGCCGACAAACGACAGGGCGACGGCCGCGACTGAGATCATCAGATCCAGCCGGGTCGCGATCAATACCCGCGAAAACACATCCCGTCCCAGCTGGTCGGTGCCAAACCAGTGCGCCGCGGACGGCGGCTGCAACGCCTGTGCAGCATCCGAGACCAGCGGATCGTAAGGGGCCAGCGCCGGGCCGAACAGCGCCACCAGCAGAAACAAAAAAAACAGCCCGAATGCCAGTGCAGTCACCGGATTTTCGCGCAGCACATAAGCGGCATGCGACAACCAGCTCTGATCGCTGCCGACGGTATGATTCACTATCTCACTCATGGTTCAGGCATCCGCCGTGCGTGGGTCGATCAAGGTGTAGATCACATCGATAAGCAGATTCAGCAGCACGAACAGCAGCGCCATCGCCAGT
>JAGQUI010000934.1 GCA_020438595.1 Propionibacteriaceae bacterium
CAATGCTCAGCTCGCCGTCACCTCCACCACCATCGGCGCCACCAACGACTCCTCCTCGGTCACCTGCACCACCAACGTCAACGGCTCGCCCTACTTCAACGCCGCCGGGAGCGCCTCCTGCGGCAGCATCCAGGTCAACGGCACCGTCACCACGCTGTCCTTCGACATGTCGGCGGTGTTCGTGCAGAACTCCCCGGCGCGGCCGGCCGTCAACACCGCCGCCTCCGGCGATGGCATGGCACTGACCTTCACCCTCCCGCAGGACTTCTCCGACGCCCCGGCCTCCTACAACGGCTCGCAGGCGCCGGCCCACGTGATCAGCAGCCTGGCACTGGGAAGCACCGTCGACGAGGACAACCCCGACACCCGCAACGCGACCGCCAGCCCGTTCCCGGGAGCCGCGGCCGACGGTGACGACACCAGCGGCACCGACGACGAGGACGCGTTCACCACGCTGCCCAGCGTGCTGATCGACCCGGGCAGCACCTATGCACTCACCGTCCCGTTGTCGGGAACGACGACCGGCGCCAGGGTCTGCGGCTGGATCGACTTCGACAAGAGCGGCACCTTCGAGTCGAAT
>JAGQUI010000935.1 GCA_020438595.1 Propionibacteriaceae bacterium
CATCGTCTTCCTGCACCTGTTGCCCAACACGCTGAGCCACATCATCGTGGTGCTCACGCTGACGATTCCGGGCATCATTTTGGCCGAGGCATTCTTGAGCTTCCTGGGCATCGGCATCCAACGCCCGCTGATCAGTTGGGGCTTGCTCATGCAGGACGCGCAGAACTTGCGCACCCTGGGGCAGACGCCCTGGATCATGGCCCCGGCGGTCTTCATCATCGCGGCCGTGCTCGGCTTCAACCTGCTCGGTGACGGCCTGCGCGACGCGGCCGACCCGTATTCGATTCTGTGACGGACGTGCGCAGAGCCGGTTTTGACCGGGCGTGCTCCCGTCTTTTTTGTCCTAGGCAAAATGCATGATGAGTTCTGTTGGTAGGATCGGTTTGGCGCTGCTGCTCTTCACGGCGGTGGCGTTGGCGCTGGCGGCCTGCGTCGCCGGCGATGTGCTGGTGACCGGCGACGTGCTCGCGCCCGCAGTCGTCACCGGCGTAGATGACGCAGCCGCGCCCGTGGCAGAGACGCATACCGCAACCGTCACCGGCGTGGTCACGGGCGAGGACGGTCCCATGGAAGGGGTGAC
>JAGQUI010000936.1 GCA_020438595.1 Propionibacteriaceae bacterium
CAGATCGCCAGCGGCGAGCTGCAGGTCTACGCCGGCCCGCTGGTCGACACCGCTGGCACCGAACGTGTGGCCGAGGGCGAGTCGCTCGATTCGAAGGGCGCCTACGCCATCGATTTCGCCGTCGAGGGCGTCACCGGGGTCTGACCCCCGTGCGGTGACACGTGGAATGAACCGGTGAGCGAACAGCACACCACGCCGGCGATTCGGGCGCGGGGCATCTCCAAGTCCTTTGGGGGTGTCACCGCGCTCGACGCCGTCGACTTCGAGCTCGACTGGGGCGAGGTGCACGCCCTGCTCGGCGAGAACGGCGCCGGCAAGACCACCCTGTCCAACGTGTTCGCCGGCATCTACCGACCGGACAGCGGGCAGGTGCTGGTCGACGGGGTCGAATGCGACCTCCGCAACCCGGCCGAGGCCATCGAGGCCGGCATTGGCATGGTGCACCAACACTTCCGGCTCGTCGAGCCGATGACCGTGGCGGAGAACATCCACCTCGGCTGGCCGGACACCCCGAGGGTGATCTCCCAGCGCGCCCTCGTGGAACGGGCGCGGGCGTTCATGGACGAGGTGGGCCTGCACG
>JAGQUI010000937.1 GCA_020438595.1 Propionibacteriaceae bacterium
GAATCTTGGGCAGCACAGTCTAAATTATGGTAAGGCGGGAAGGCGACCGAAGCCTTGCCGCCGCATTCAGCCATCGCCGCTTATCCCCGGGTTCCACACCGTTACACAGTGCGGTAAGCAGGGACCTGAGGTTCAATGCTGGTTTCCCGCTGACGGACGGTATCCGCGCCCATGGCCTTTCCGCCCCGCTTCCTGGACGAACTGAAGGACCGCGTCGGCCTGGCCGAGGTGATCGGCCGGCGGGTGCGCCTGGTGCGCAAGGGCCACGAGCACCAGGGCCTGTGCCCGTTCCACAACGAGAAGACGCCGTCGTTCACCGTCAACGAGGACAAGGGCTTCTACCACTGCTTCGGCTGCGGGGCCCATGGCTCGGTGTTCGATTTCGTCATGAACACCGAGAACATGTCCTTCCCCGAGGCGGTGGAGCGCCTGGCCGCCGAGGCCGGCATGGAGGTGCCCCGCGACAGCCCCGAGGAGCAGGCCCGGGCCCAGGTGCGCAAGGACCTGTACGACGTGGTGGAGGCCGCCGCCGCCTGGTTCGAGGGCAAGCTGCGCCTGCCGGAAGGCAAGGCGGGGCT
>JAGQUI010000938.1 GCA_020438595.1 Propionibacteriaceae bacterium
CCGTGCGCTTGATGGCCTCCTCGTAGGCCTCCATGTAGGCGTCCCACTGGCCGCGCTTGCGCATGTCGTCGGCGCTGTGCTTCCAGTGCTTCTCGGGAAGCGTCGCCCGCTCGGCCAGACGTTCGAGCTGCTCGTCGCGGGAGACGTGCAGCATGAACTTCACGACGGTGGTTCCCTGCCGGGCCAGTTCCGCCTCGAATGTGTTGATCACCTCGAACCGCGGACGCCACACCGGCTCCGGGACGAGTTCGTCGACGCGGACGACGAGGACGTCCTCGTAGTGCGAGCGGTTGAACAGCGAGATCTCTCCCCGCTCGGGCACCTCACGGCGGATCCGCCACAGAAAATCGTGCGCGAGCTCCTCCTTCGTGGGCTTCCCGAACGCGACGAAGTTCACGATCATCGGATTCAGGCCGGCCACCAGCTGCCGCACCGCGCCATCCTTGCCGCCGGCGTCCATCCCCTGGAACAGCACGACGAGCGCCTGCGCGGCCCCCCACTTCAGGTACCCCTGGAGCACCTCGAGGCGTTCCTGACGCTCGCGCACCAGCTCCTCCGCCTCGTCCCGTTCGAGCCC
>JAGQUI010000093.1 GCA_020438595.1 Propionibacteriaceae bacterium
CAGCAGTCCTCCGTCGGGCAGGAAGGTCATCGCCCACGGCTCGTCGAACCGGTCCAGCTGCTCGACCACGAACGGACGGCCGGCCGTCGCCGGGACCGGCGGGGACGCGGGCCGTGGTGCGACCGGCGCGGCGCAGCCCGCCAGGGCCACCAGGGCCAGCGTCAGCGTGAGCACGCGTCCCATGTGCCGAGGCTACCCACGGTTCGAAACGCGCGCCCCGGGCCGCAGGGGATCAGAACACGCCGAGCTTGCCGAGCCCGAGCAGGAGCAGCGCTGTGCCGAGGACGAGCCCGAGCCCGGCGAGGATCCAGCGGTGTTCCCGCGCCAGCCAGGCGTGCAGCGCTCCGGGCACGGAGTCGGGTCGCCGGGTTGCGACGAAGGGGACGATCGCGATCACGATCATCGGCGCCAGGCTGAGCAGCACGAACGCGACGAAGGTCAGCGACGCGGGAAGCCTGCCGAGGTCGCCCTCCTGGATCACCGCCACGGCGCCGAGGGTGAACACCCACAGCCGCATCGAGGTCAGCACGGCTGCGATGCCGATGCCGAACGCGCGCCACGACGTCACCGTGTCCATCGCCCCGAACAGCCGGGTGATCCCTTCGCCGGCGGCGCCGTGCAGGAAGATCGCCTCCGCAGCCATCGCGTAGAAGATGATCCCGGCGATCACCAGCACGGTGCCGGCGATGGTGGAACTGATGGCATGCGGTGCTCCGCGGTTCGCCCCGGACAGCAGGAGGCCGAAGACCAGCCCCTGCACCAGCTTGGTGACCACGAAGCCGGCCACGAACGCGACCGTCTTGGCCCGGCCGCCCTCGGAGCGAAGCAGCAGCACCTCGGCGATCAGGAAGCTGGGGAGGACCAAGCCGGCCACGATCAACGGCGTCAGGGACGCCCACACGGCAGCCATCCGGACACTCTAGCGAGGCGCCCGGCGGACTCCTCCCGTGCCAAGGGCTGGGCGGTCTGCGGGGTTCGGGGAACACCCGAGCAGAGTTCAGCTAGATTAACTTTCATGAAGGAAGGTGCCGTCGCGACGCCGGTCGCCGCTGCCGAGGCGGCCGGGCCGCGTCGACGCCGGTGGTCGTGGCTGTGGGGGCCGGCGTTCGTCGCCGCGATCGCCTACGTCGACCCCGGCAACGTCGCCGCGAACCTGACCGCCGGCGCCCGCTACGGCTACCTGCTGGTCTGGGTGCTGGTGGTGGCCAACGGCATGGCCGTGCTCGTCCAGTACCTGTCCGCCAAGACCGGGCTGGTCACCGGCTCCAGCCTGCCCGAACTCCTCGGCTCCCGAATGGGCCGGACGCCGCGCATCCTGTACTGGCTGCAGGGCGAGTTCGTCGTCGCTGCCACCGACCTGGCCGAGGTGCTCGGCGGCGCGATCGCCCTCGAGATCCTGTTCGGCGTCCCCCTCCTGCTCGGCGGGACGATCGTGGGGCTGGTCTCGATGCTCGTGCTGGCCGTCCAGACCCGGCGCGGGCAGCGTCCCTTCGAGTACGTGGTGATGGGCCTGTTGCTGGTGATCACGATCGGCTTCATGGCCGGGTTGTTCGTCTCCGGGGTGTCCTGGCCGGAGGCCGCCGCGGGCCTGGTGCCCCGGTTCGACGGCGGGGAGTCGGTGCTGCTGGCCGCCGGCATGCTCGGGGCCACGGTGATGCCGCACGCCATCTACGTCCACTCCGCGCTGGCCAGGGACCGGCACGGGCACCGTCGGGACGAGCTGCACCGGGTGCTGCGCGCGACCCGCTGGGACGTGGTGGCCTCGATGGTGGTGGCGGGAGCGGTGAACATCGCCATGCTGCTGCTCGCGGCGGGCAACCTGCAGGGCATCGGCGGCACAGACTCCATCCAGGGCGCCCACGACGCGATCAGCAACGCCCTCGGCCCGACCGTCGGCGTGCTGTTCGGCATCGGGCTGCTCGCGTCCGGCCTGGCGTCCACCTCGGTGGGCTGCTACGCCGGTGCCACGATCATGTCCGGCCTGCTCAAGGTCCGCGTCCCGATGCTCGTCCGGCGCGCGATCACGCTGGTCCCCGCGCTGGTGATCCTCGCTCTCGGCGTGAACCCCACCTGGGCGCTCGTGCTCAGCCAGGTGCTGCTCAGCCTCGGCATCCCCTTCGCGCTGATCCCGCTGGTCCGGCTCAGCAGCAACCGCGAATTGATGGGACGCTACGCGAACTCGACCCTGCTGCGCGTCGTCGCCTGGGTCGTCGTCGCGCTGATCGCACTGCTCAACGTGCTGCTGATCGTGCTCACCGTCACCGGATCCGCCTGATGGACGCCGACGACCTCACCCCGGTCGCGCAGGACTACCTGAAGGTGATCTGGTCGGCGGTCGAGTGGGGCGAACCGCCGATCACCACCAAGGCCCTCGCGGAGCGCTTCGCCACCAGCCAGGCGAACGTCTCCGGCACGATGCGCCGGCTGCAGGCGCAGGGCCTGGTCACCTACGAGCCGTACCGGCCGGTCGTGCTCACCGACCTCGGCGAGCGGCTGGCGGTGGGCATGGTGCGCCGGCACCGCCTGATCGAGACGTTCCTGGCCCAGGTGCTGGGCTACGGCTGGGAGGAGGTGCACGACGATGCCGAGCGGCTCGAGCACGCGGCGTCCGAGCGCTTCCTGGCCCGGATCGACGCCATCCTCGACCACCCCAGGACGGATCCCCACGGCGACCCGATCCCGACCGCGGACGGACGCTGGGTGCCGCAGTCGGACGCCCTGCGGCTGGCGGACGCCGGGCCGGGCGGCTATCGCGTGTCCCGCGTCGACGACTCCGACCCCGACCTGCTGGGCCGGCTGCGGCGGCTGCTGATCACTCCCGGTGCGACGCTGTGGGTCAGCGAAGGGACGCCCGGGTACCGACGTGCGGACGGCACCCCGCTCGACCTCGGCACTGACGCCCTCGCCGCGATCCGGGTCCGGCCGGAAAGGGGTCCCGCTGCCGGTCCGGGGCCCGTGCCACACTGAGCCATGCACTTGCCTCCGTGGCCCAGCCGCCTGCTGATGCCGCTGGCCGTGCTCGCGTTCTACTTCCTGGTGCCGGTGGGCGGCGGCGGGCCGATCGGCACGATCTTCGGTGTCCTCGTCGCCGCGCTGTGCGTCGGGGTGGTCGCGGTCGTCATCGCGTCCGAGGTGCGCCGGGCACACCGAAAGCTGCAGCCGATCCACCTGCTGCTGGCCCTGGAGCTGATCCTGGTCGGCTTCGCGCTGGGCTACTACGTGCTCTGCGTCGGCCAGCCCGAGCAATTCGACGGCCTGCACACCCGGCTGGACGCCCTCTACTTCTCGCTGACCACCATGTCGACCGTGGGCTACGGCGACGTCAACGCGCAGGGCCAGACCGCCCGGCTCGTCGTCGCCGTGCAGCTGGCGTTCAACCTCATCTTCGTCGCGGCCCTGGTCGGGTTGTTCCAGGACCGCCTGCGGAACCGCGCGGAGCGGGAGATCGTCGACACCGATCCCGAGGGCTGATCGCGCCGCTCAGCGTTCGGCCGGCAGGTCCTTGCTGCCGCCGAGCACGAGGGTGACCTTCGCGTCGACGTCGGCGAGCCCAGCCTCGTCGAGCTGCTCGCGCAACCCGACCTCCCGGATGGTCGGCGGCGGCCCGAGCGCGACGATGATCAGGGTGTTCTCGCGGAAGGTGAGGTCACTGATCTGCCACCCCTGGGCCTCGGCCCATTCGGACGCCACCGGCGCGGCCCTGGCCAGGATCACCTGCTGCTGGGCGACCAGCCCGCTGCCGATGCCGAGGGGGATCGCCAGCACCAGCACCGACCCGATCACCGTGATCAGGGCACCCCGGCGGAACTCGCCCACGCGGACGTGCAGGTCGATCGCTGCCGTCCGGACCCGGTAGAGGATGAAGATGATGGTGCCGGTGGCGATGATCGCGGTGACGTTGGTGCCGAACAGCAGCAGCGCGCCGAGCGCCTGGCCGGGCGCGCCCGACTCCAGGGTCAGGCCAACCACGGCCAGCGGGGGCACCAGCGAGATCGCGATCGCCACGCCGGGCAGGGTGTCGGAGATGTCGGAGCGCACCATCGCGAACGCGCCGACGACTCCGGTCGCCAGGGCGGCCAGCAGGTCGATCAGCCGGGGGCTCACCCGCGCCGCGATCTGGGAGTTCGTCTCCGCCACCAGGCTGGCGTGGGAGGTCATGCCGAGCAGGAACGCGATCAGGACCACCGACGCCGCGCCGGCCAGCACGATGCCCAGGTTCTTCAGGAGCAGCCGCCGGTCCGCCAGCACCACGGACAGTGCCGTGCCCAGGATCGGCGTCATCAGCGGCGCGACGATCATGGCGCCGATCACGGTCGCGGTGGAGTCGGCCATCACGCCTGCGGTCGCGATCACCGAGGCCAGCAGGATCAGCACCCAGAACGACGACAGCTTCTGGCTGGCGGTCGACCCTTCGGTCAGCAGCAGCTTGGACATCATGCGGTCCACATCAGCGGTGGAGGCCCGGACCCGTCCGGTCGCCGCTGGCACGTCAGTGCTCACGCGGTAATCATGCCGCCGGGGAGGCTCCGGCGGGAGATGGCGCTCGGCTGTCGATCGCGAGTCGGGTGAGCAGGCCTACCACCGCACCGAGGATCGCCGGCGCGGTGACGGCCGGACCGGCGGCGAGGGTGAGCATCGTGGCGAGCAGTACGCCCGTGAACGGCAGCTTCATCGCACCCGCGGTCGCGGCGGCGATCGCCGTGGCGGCCATGGCGGGGACCGCGTCCACCCCGAGCGCCATGGAGGCCATCGCCGCCACCACCGCGCCGAGGGCGAGCGCCGGGAACATCGGCCCGCCCTTGAAGCCGCCGCCGAGGCAGGCCACGTAGCCGACGAACTTGCCGAGCAGGACCGCCGCGGCCACCCCGAACGACGAAAGGGTCAGATAGGCGCTCATCGAGGTCTGGCCGGCGAAGAGCACCATCTCGGGCGATTCCCCGGTGGCCAGCATCACCACGGCGGCGGCGCCGCCGGTGACGGTCGCCGCGGCCAGCAGGGTGGGCAGCTGCGCCCTGCGTCCGAACCCGGCCACCCTGCCGGCCAGTCGCTGGGCGAGTACGGCGATGCCGGCGACGACGACGGCGAGGACGACGCCGGCCAGCAGGTCGACGATCCGCACGCTCGGGTATGCCGGCAGCGACGTGAGCTGGAGCTGCACGTGACCCAGACCCGTCCACGGGCCCAGCCCCACCTGGAGCAGGTAGCCGCTGCCCAGGCCGGCCAGCGCGGGCACGAGGACCGCCGGCCGGGCGAGCTGGGTGCCCGCCGCGAGCGCCAGTTCGAGCAGCAGCACTGCGGTGACCAGCGGGTTGCCCAGCACCGCTCCGGCGGCCGCCATCGCCCCCACCAGCGCGAGCACCGCCCGGGCCGGATGGCTCGTGCCCCGCACCAGCGCCATGCCCGAGGCGGTACCGATCGCCAGCAGTGGGGCCTCGGGGCCCAGCACCGCGCCGAAGCACAGGCTGGCCAGGGCGGCCAGCATCACCGAGACCACCTCGCGCGGGCCGATGTCCAGCCCGAGCCCGTCCAGTGGTCCGTGGCCGCCGTGGCCGGGCAGCTGGATCGCCGCCCAGGTGAGCAGCGCGCCGACGACCGGCAGCCCGAGGGCCATCCACCAGGTGATCCCGGGCAGGCCCAGGGCTTCGGGAAGGGTGTGCCAGATCAGGTGGGTGAGGTGGTGCTGCACCGCCACGAACGCGGACGCACCCGCGCCGGCGAGCAGGCCCGCGGCCACTCCCCACAGGGTGAGCCGGCCGATGTCGCCGGCACGGGCCGGCGCGGTGTCCGCTGTGGTCATGGCTCCCCTTCGGCGATTGGGCAGCAAGCTACCGCACGACGGTCGTGAGCGGTGGGTTAGGGTGAGCCGCAGGCGATGGATCCCGCCCGGGCTCGTCCCGAACCGCCGGCCGGCTGATGGTTCCTGTGGTCGCCGTGGGCGCCCCCGCACGCGCCCGCCGGAGGAGGTCGACATGGCGTTCGGTCGAGTGCCGCAGCCGAGCCCGCAGCGCATGGTGCCCATCCCCGGGCACCCGATCGTGGTGGGTGTGATCCCGGGCCAGCCCGAACTCGTCGCGCTCACCGCGGCCGCGTGGTCGGAAGCGCTCGGCGGGGTGCCGATCTATTTCGGCTACTCCGACCCGGAACGGATCGTGGACGCCGAGTACACCGACGGCACCGTGCGGCACTCCGACATCGATCCCGACCAGGCCGACGACGGCTGGGAGGAGCGGGAGCGTGAGATCCGGGCCTTCCTCGCCGAAGTGCTCGCCGGCCACCAGGGGCCGTGGGAGTTCCGCTACCTCGCCGGGCGGGCCGACCGGGCGCTCACCCACCTGGCCCGCGCCGTGGACGCCTCGGTGATCATGGTCGGGGCGAAGCACCCCTCGTCCACCGAGCGGTTGCGCGAGTTCCTGGCCGGCTCGGTCGCCGTCCGGCTCACCCGGCACCAGCACCGGCCGGTCCTGATCGTGCCGCTCGAGGTGATCGACTGGAAGGCGCCCACCAAGTGGTAGGGGACACTCCCGGCCATACCATCCCCGGCCTGCGGATGCTCCGGATCCCGGTGCGGCCCGCATGGCTGGGGGTGATCGGCGCAGGCGGCGCGGCCGGGACGGCCACCCGGGTCTGGCTGGAGAGCGTCTTCCCCGCCGCCACGGGACAGTGGCCGTGGACGACCTTCTGGATCAACGTGAGCGGCGCGCTGCTGCTCGGCGTCCTGCTGGAGGTGCTCGCCGAGACCGGACCCGACCGCGGCTGGCGTCGGGGCGTCCGGCTCGGAGCGGGCACCGGGTTCATGGGCGGCTACACCACCTACAGCTCGTTCGCGGTCGAGACCTTCGCGCTGCTCGACTCCGGCGCCTGGCTGATCGGGCTGGGCTACGCGATCGGCAGCGTGGTGCTCGGCCTGGTCGCCGCGTTCGCGGGCGCGCGCGTGGTGCGCCGGATCTTCCGCCGGTACCGCCGTTCCCGGGGGGCGATCAAGTGATCCCGCTGTTCGTGGCCCTCGCCGGTGGGCTCGGCGCCATCGCCCGGTTCGTGGTGGACGCAGAGGTCGGACGCCGGGTGACGCGGTGGGGCATCCCCCTCGGCACCGCGCTGATCAACGTGTCCGGGTCGTTCCTCCTCGGCCTGATCGTCGGCTGGTGGACCTTCCACACCGGCGATCCGGGTCTCAAGGCCGCCCTGGGCACCGGCTTCATGGGCGGCTACACCACGTTCAGCACCGCCTGCGTCGAGGCCGCGCGGCTGGCCCGTGCCGACCGCCGCTGGAGCCTGCTCGTGCACGCCGGGGGAACGCTGGTGCTCGGCGTCGCCGGGGCCGCGTTCGGCTTCTGGCTGGGCGCTGTCGCCTGAGCGGCCGGGCGCCCGGCGAAAACTGATCTGGACCGAGTCACCCGAAAGGGGGACCGGCCGGGTAGAGTGCAGACAACACCGCGTCGGGGGGCGCACAGGTGAGGGGGATCGATGGACGACCAGCGCGAGTTCGAGGTCGAGGTCAAGCCCGGCTTCGTGGTCACCATGGTCGGACTGGTCCTCGTCTACGCACTCTTCAACGTCGTCGCCACCATCCGGATCGGTGAACCGGTGCCGATCCTGCAGTCGCTGAACTGGGGCGCGTCGGTCACCCTCCTGGTCCTGTTCGGCACGCTGTTCCACGAGTTGGGGCACGTGTTGGCCGGCGTGGTGGCCGGTCACCAGTGGACGAAGGCCGTGCTGAACGGCGGCGGCCTCGGCGTGGTGATCGAGCCCAAGCCGCAGGGTTGGGACCGGGTCCTGCGCAGCGTGGCGGGTCCGCTCGCGCACTTCGTCTTCGCGCTGCCGCTGCTGGCCGTCGCCGTCTCGGTCACCCCGGCCGGCGCCACCTCCGTCGCCATCGCCCAGACCTCGCTCTGGTGGGTGGCGGGCGTCAGCAACCTGTTCCTGGCCGCCTTCAACCTGCTGCCCCTGCCGGGGTTCGACGGCGGGAAGGCCCTCGACGGTCTGCGGGATGTGCTCGGGCGCCGCGCGGTCGTCAGCGGCGGCCGGTTCGTCAAGACCTGACCTGTCGTGGTCGGCCACTGGTGGCCGACGCCCTGATGGTGGCAGAATTGCCTGCCACCAGAGTCTCAGCGGTCCGCCGGTCCGGCGCGTCCATCCCCGTCCGCTGGTAGACCCCGCGAGGGGCGACCGGTCGCGTTCAGGGGAGCGGACGCGGCCGGTTCGGTCTACCGCGGCACACCGCGAAGTTCCGATGTGGACCCTAGACGGCGGCGTCCGAGACGGCCTTCAGCACGGGTTGCAGGGCCAGCCACCACTGCTCGCGGGGCCGCCGGTAGCGCAGGTCCATCTCCGCCATCATCCCGGCCACCGGGAACGCGGTCACCTTCGACTTCACCAGGCCCAGGTAGTGGCTCTCGCTGCCGCCGGCGGCGAACTCGGCCGCGAGCAGGTCGAGCGCGCGTGAGACCAGCCGGACGGCGAGCAGCCGGTCGAACGGGGTGGGGCAGCCGCCCTGCTGGACGTGGCCGAGGATGCTCTGCCGCACGTCGTAGAGGCCCTGCCCCTCCTGGTCCAGCAGCCGGGCGAGGAAGTCGGTGGTGTAGAGCGGATTGGCGTTCTCGTTGCGGATCGCGAGGAACAGCCGCCGTCCGGACGAGAAGCTGTTCCGCAGCCACTCCAGGTCCGCCTGCAGCGCGGCCAGGCTGATCCCGTCCTCGTGCAGGTAGACCCGCTCGGCGCCTCCGGACAGCGCCCCCATCAGGGCGAGGTAGCCGCAGTAGCGGCCCATCGTCTCGACCACGAAGGCGCGCTTGGCTGCGCTGCCCGACATCTTGATCCGGTCCACGGCCTC
>JAGQUI010000939.1 GCA_020438595.1 Propionibacteriaceae bacterium
TAGCAGGAGGTTCCGGGCGCCTCAAGGACAGGCCTCAGGAAGGACGGGCCTCAGGAAGGACGGGCCTCAGGGCTGGCGCGGTCCGTCGATGCGGTGGTCGGTGTCCAGCGGGTCGCGACCCGGATCGCGCACGGTGAATTCGCCTTCCACGATGTCGTCCTGCCAGACGCGGGTGGTCACGGTGGTTCGCGCGCCGATCAGCCGGACCAAGGCGCGTTGCAGGGGGGGCACCAGCAGCAGCAGACCCAGCGCGTCGGTCAGGAAGCCGGGCAGGATCAGCAGGATCCCGGCCAGAACACGGAACGCCCCCTGCGCCAGAAAGCTGCCGGGGTCGATCCTGAGCCCGCCCTGCATCATCGCGATTGCCCGCGCCTGCTGACCGCGCAGGATCGTGATCCCCAGCATCGCGCCCATAAGGATCAGCAACAGCGTCATGCCGACACCGATCTGCCCGCCGATGGCGATGAACAGCGCGATCTCGATCAAAGGCAGGGCGACAAACAGCAGCAGGATGGGCAAACCGGGAAATCCCCTTGGGTGACATGGTGGACTTAGGCCTTCGCGCACCCTACATAGT
>JAGQUI010000940.1 GCA_020438595.1 Propionibacteriaceae bacterium
CGCACCAGCCGTACCATGCGCGGGATCTCGGTGATGGTGATGGCGATGATGACGGTGCCGAGGCCACTGCCGATCAGCGCCGCGAGCGCAATGGCGAGCAGGACGCTGGGGATCGACATCATGCCGTCCATCAGCCGCATGATAAGCCATTCCCCCATGCGGAAGTAGCCGGCGAAAAGTCCGATGGCAGTGCCGATCACCGTGGTCAGCAGCGCCACGCTGCCGCCGACCAGCAGCGAGTTTCCGGTGCCCACCATGGTGCGGCCGAAGATGTCGCGGCCAAGCTGGTCGGTGCCGAACCAGTGTTCGGACCCCGGCGGCTTCAGCCGGGACGCGGGATTCATGCTGATGTAGTCGCCGACCAGATAGGGCGCGAGCAGGCCGGTCAGCACATAGGCGACGAGGATTGCGCTGACCACGAGCAGGGCTCGGTTCAGCGGCGCCCCGCCGGAGGGAGCGATCCCGGCCGGCGCGGCGGCGGATGCGGTGTCGGGGACAGAGCTCATGGACGGCACCTAGTAGCGGACGCGGGGGTCGAAGAGCCGGTAGGTCAGATCAACGATCAGGTTCACGCC
>JAGQUI010000941.1 GCA_020438595.1 Propionibacteriaceae bacterium
GAAATCGGTGAGGGTGTTCAAGAAGGTGGCGGTGTTGATGGGTTCATCGCCGGCGGCCGCGCCATACGCCATGGCCATGGCGGTCAGGGTGCCGCCGAGGCACACGTTCAGCGTGTTCACCTTCTCCGCGCCGGTGATGTCGCGAACGACGCGCACTGCGTCGAGTGGGCCCTGGCGCAGGTAGTCCTCGAACCCGGTGTTGCGCATCGATTCGTCGGGGTTCCGGTAGCTGATGGCGAAGCAGGTGTGGCCGTGCGCCACCGCCCATTCGATCAGGCTCTTCCCGGGGGCGAGATCCATGATGTAGTACTTGTTGATCCACGGAGGGCAGAACAGCAGCGGCGTCTCGTAGACCCTGCGGGTGGCCGGCTCGTACTGGATCAGCTCGATGAGGTCGCTGCGGTAGACCACCTTGCCCGGTGAGGCCGCCATGTTCACGCCGACCTCGAATGGCGAGGCGTCCACCTGGCTCGGCCACCCACCGTTGTGCCGGATGTCGCCGATCAGGTTGCGTACGCCGCTGACCACCGACTTGCCACCCGTTTCCACCGCTCGGCGCAACGCCTTCGGATTG
>JAGQUI010000942.1 GCA_020438595.1 Propionibacteriaceae bacterium
TGCTCCAGTCCGCCGAGGTGGGGCCCACCCCGCTCCAGCGCCAGCTCCACTCCCTCGGCCAGCGCCTCGGTCTCGTCGCCCTCGTGGCCGTCGCGGTCTACCTGGGCCTGAGCCTGCTGCGCGGGGTCCCGTTCGGCGACACGCTGCTGTCGGCCGTCGCCCTGGCCGTGGCCGCGATCCCCGAGGGCCTGCCCGCGGTCGTCACCGTCACGCTGGCGGTGGGCACGTCCCAGATGGCCAAGCGGGGCGCGATCGTCAAGCGCCTGGCCTCGGTGGAGACCCTCGGGGCCACGTCGGTCATCTGCTCGGACAAGACCGGCACGCTCACGATGAACGAGATGACCGTCCGCGAGCTGTGGGTGGACGGTCGCACCTACGAGGTGTCGGGCGAGGGCTACTCGACCGACGGCGACATCCGCCGCGAGGGGGCCTCGCCGGACGAGGCCGCCGCGGAGGTGCGCGACGAGCTCACCGCCCTGGTCCGCTGCAACGACAGCCACCTGGACGACGACGGCGGCGTCCTGGGCGACCCCATGGAGGGCGCCCTGCTCGTCCTGGCCGCGAAGGGAGGCG
>JAGQUI010000943.1 GCA_020438595.1 Propionibacteriaceae bacterium
AAGTCGACAAAGTGGCCAAAACCGTGCCCGAGGGGCCCAAGGTCAAGCTCAAGGACGCCCTCGAGTCGCCCGAGTTCAAAAAGCTCTACGACGAAGACGCCGAGACTCGCCAGATGGTCGATCTAGCCATCAAAGTCGAAGGGATGGCCCGCAACGCCGGTATTCACGCCGCTGGCGTGGTCATGTCGAGCCACCCTATCTCGCACATCGTGCCCGTGCAACGCATGAACGGCGACGAAGTGGTGGCCCAGTTCGACATGAACGACGTGGCCGAGGTCGGCCTGGTCAAGATGGACTTTCTGGGCCTGCGCAACCTGACGGTCATCAACCACTGCCTCAAGATCATCGAGCGCTCGCAGGGTAAAAAGCTCGACCTCGAGGCCCTGGCCTACGACGATCCAGCCACCTACCAGTTGCTGGCCGATGCCGACACCAACGGCGTCTTCCAGCTCGAGTCCGACGGCATGAAACGCTACCTGCGGCAGTTGCGCCCCGACAAGTTCTCGGACATCGTGGCCTTCCTGGCTCTGTACCGACCCGGTCCGCTCCAAGGCGGAGTGGTCGACGAGTACA
>JAGQUI010000944.1 GCA_020438595.1 Propionibacteriaceae bacterium
CCGACGAGGGGGAGATCGCCATCGCCGGCGAGGTGATCACCGGGCGCGACGCCGACTGGCTCGCCCACATGCGGCGGCGCCACGTGGGCATCGTGTTCCAGTTCTTCAACCTCCTCGACGGGATGACGGCGCTCGAGAACGTGGTGCTCCCGGCGGTGGTGGGTGGCCGGTCCTCCCGACGCGCCGCCGAGGGCCGGGCCCGGGACCTGCTCGACCTGCTGGGCCTGGCCGACCGGGCCGGCGAGGTGCCCGCGGTGCTCTCGGGAGGCCAGCGCCAGCGGCTCGCCATCGCCCGCGCCCTCGCCAACGAGCCCACCTTGCTCCTGGCCGACGAGCCCACCGGCGCCCTCGACTCCGAGGGCGGCCACGAGGTGCTCGAGCTGTTCCGGCGCCTCCACCTCGACGGCCAGACCATCGTGATGGTCACCCACGCCGAGGAGGTGGCGGCCGGCGCCGACCGCATCGTGCACCTGCGCGACGGGGTGGTCGAGTCGGTCACCCCCGGCGACGGGCGCTGAGCGGTGGCCGTGGCGGTCGCCCTGGTGGCGACGACGTGGATCGCCGCCGCG
>JAGQUI010000945.1 GCA_020438595.1 Propionibacteriaceae bacterium
TGACCACGATCGTGGATGCATCGGTGGTCTTCGCCCTCCTCACTGATGAGGGCGACGACGGGACGTGGGCCCAGGCCGTCACCCTCGAGACCCACGCGATCGCCCCTCAGCTCCTGCCGGCGGAGGTTGCGAACGCGCTCCGTCGGGCCGTCCGACTCGGCACCCTCACCCCCGACGTGGCCACCCTTGCGCACTACGACCTCGCCGACCTGGCCGTGGAGCTGTTCCCCTACGAGCCCTTCGGGGAGCGGGTGTGGGCCCTGCGGGAGAACCTGACCGCCTACGACGCCTGGTACGTTGCGCTGGCCGAAGCGCTCGACGCTCCCCTCGCCACGTTGGACGACCGCCTGGTCCGCTCGCCCGGCCCTCGCTGCGCCTACCTCACGCCGGCGGTCTGAACCCAGCCGGCCCCCTGTCGCTGGGTAAGCGGCGCGCATTCAGGACCTTGGTCCCTGGCGCCGGCACGTCACGCCCGCGATCGTCGACGGAAACAGCGTTCTCGCCACGGGGGAATCCATCATGCAGTACACGCCGCACCGCCCGGACATGTCGTACTCCGCGTTCGAC
>JAGQUI010000946.1 GCA_020438595.1 Propionibacteriaceae bacterium
GAACACCTGCCCGAGGCACTGGTGGCCGAGGCACACGCCGAACACGGGCTTGCGTCCGGTGAAGTGGAGGATCGCCTCGTTCGACACCCCGGCCTCGTCGGGGTTGCCGGGCCCAGGGGAGATGAGCACGCCGTCGGGGTCGAGGGCGATGGCCTCTTCGAGCGTGATGGCGTCGTGGCGGTGGACGATGGGGTCGGCGCCGAGCTCACCGAGGTACTGGACGAGGTTGTAGACGAACGAGTCGTAGTTGTCGATCACCAGCACCCGGCGGCCCATGGTCGGCCACGGTAGTGCGGCGAGGCGGAGGCCCCCGCAGCCGTTCGGTAGGCTCCTGCGCCTATGGCTGACGACGAGAAGGACTCCACCGCTGAGGATCTGACGCTCGACGCGGACGACCTCGCGGACGACCTCGCGGACGAAGCGGAGGCCGACACCGAGGCGGACGAGCCTGGCGACGACGCCGGGGAGGACGAAGCGGCCCCCGAGCCGAGCGAGGCCAAGAAGAAGGCGGACGCGGTCATCGCCGCCCGGCGAGCGAAGGACCCGTCGGTGGCCAAGGAGACCGA
>JAGQUI010000947.1 GCA_020438595.1 Propionibacteriaceae bacterium
TCACGTCGATCTCGTCCTCGAGGGTGAGGGTGACGGCCAGCGGGGGGAAGGCCTCGTCGAGCTCGCCGTCCTGGGTGACGATCTCCTTGACCCGGCTGCGCTTGCGCGAGGGCAGCACCACGATCTCGTCGCCCTTGCGCACGATGCCCGAGGCCACCGTGCCCGCGAAGCCGCGGAAGTCCAGGTGCGGCCGGATGACGTACTGCACCGGGAACCGGAAGTCCCGCATGTTGCGGTCGGCCCCGATGTAGACCGACTCGAGGTAGCGCATCAGGGTCATGCCCTCGTACCAGGGCATGCGCTCCGATCGCTCGACCACGTTGTCGCCGTCGAGGGCCGAGATGGGGATGAACTCGAGGTCCTGCACGTCGAGCCGCGAGGCGAAGCCCTCGTAGTCGGCGATGATGCGCTCGTAGACCTCCTCGCGAAAGCCGACCAGGTCCATCTTGTTGATCGCCACCAGCACGTGGCGGATGCCGAGCAGCGAGACGATGAAGCTGTGGCGCTTGGTCTGGGTGAGCACCCCGTGGCGCGCGTCGATGAGGATGATGGCCAGGTCGCAGTTG
>JAGQUI010000948.1 GCA_020438595.1 Propionibacteriaceae bacterium
CCATCCTGACCCGCTTCGAGCAGAAGGGCCTGAAGATCGTCGCCATGAAGCTCCGCCAGTTCGGCGCCGACGTGCTCGAGCGGCACTACTCCGATCACAAGGAGCGTCCGTTCTTCCGCGGGCTCGTCGAGTTCATGTCGTCCGGTCCCGTCGTCGCGCTCGCGATCCAAGGCGTCGACGCGATCGCCGTCTGCCGCAACCTGATCGGCAAGACGAACGGGCGCGAGGCCGCGCCGGGCACGATCCGCGGCGACTTCGCGATGTCGTTCTCGACGAACCTCGTGCACGGCTCCGACAGCGCGGCCGCGGCGGAGAAGGAGCTCGGCATCTTCTTCCCCGATGCGGAGGAGACGGTCGAGTGGACTCCGGTCACCGAGGCCTGGACCTACAACGTCGAGGAAGAGCTCTCCTGAGCCTGAACGCGCGTCAGATCGGCCAGCTCGTCGGCGAGCTGGCTCCCCTCCTCGCGGGGCTGGAGCTGCGCGACCTCGCGCCGCTCCCGCCCCGCGAGCTGCTGCTGGTCTTCGAGGTCGGGCCGGAGGGTCCCGTGCGGCGGCTGTTCCTC
>JAGQUI010000094.1 GCA_020438595.1 Propionibacteriaceae bacterium
GGCCTTCTTCACCGCGAGGGCGATGTCGGCCTGGGTGATCGCACCGAACAGCTTGCCGGACTCGCCGGCGCGCGCGGGCAGGGAGACCTCGAGCGCCTCGAGCTGCTCGCGGATCTGCGTGGCGTGCTCGACGCCCCGGATCTCGCGGGCGTCCTGGGCGCGCTTGATGCCCTCGATCTGCTTCTCCGCACCGCGGGTCCACTTGATCGCGAAGCTGCGCGGGAGCAGGTAGTTGCGGCCGTAGCCGTCCTTCACCTCGACGATGTCACCGGGCACGCCCAGGTGGTCGACGGGGGCGGTCAGAATCAGCTTCATCTGCGTGTCCCCCTGCTCAGCGAGCGGTCGAGGCGTAGGGCAGCAGGGCGAGCTCGCGCGCGTTCTTCACGGCGATCGCGACCTTGCGCTGCTCCTGCACCGACAGTCCGGTAACCCGACGAGCGCGGATCTTGCCCCGCTCGGAGATGAACTTCCGCAGCGTGGCGGTGTCCTTGTAGTCGATGTGGCCGATGCGAATGCTCTTCGCCGGCGCCACCTTCTTCGATTTCATTGGCTTGCGCGGTGAGGCCATTGTGGTGCTCTCCTTGGTTCTGAAAGCCCGGCTGTCGCCGGAATGACGTGGATGATGTGCCGCTGTTCAGGCGGCGGTGTTGGTCAGAACGGGGGTTCCTCGCTCTGGGCGGACGCCCAGGGGTCGGAGCCGCCGGACTGTTGCGACGGGCCGGAGGACTGGCCCCACGAGGAGCCACCACTTCCGGACGAGCCGCCACCGGAGTACGAGCCGCCGCCCCCGCCGGAAGAGCGGGTGACCTTGGCGGTCGCATACTTCAGTGCGGGACCGATCTCGTCGACGTCCACCTCGAAGACGGTGCGCTTCTCGCCCTCGCGGGTCTCGTAGCTACGCGACTTCAGCCGGCCCTGGACGATGACCCGCATCCCCTTGGTGAGGGATTCGGCCACGTTCTCGGCCGCCTGGCGCCAGACGGCGCAGTTGAGGAACATGGCGTCGCCGTCCTTCCACTCGTTCGCGTTGCGGTCGAACGTGCGCGGGGTGGAGGCGACGGTGAAGTTCGCCACCGGAGCCCCGGACGGGGTGAAGCGCAGTTCCGGGTCGGCAGTCAGGTTGCCGACCAGGGTGATGATGGTTTCGCCAGCCATGTGGATGTCTTTCGGATCGGACGTGTTTCGTGATGACCGTCCCAGCCTGTCAGTTCGCACTGACACCGGCCAGGGGCCAGCAGGCGATCAGTGCAGGTCGGGGCGGATCACCTTGGTCCGCATGATCTGCTCGTTCAGGGTGAACTGGCGGTCCAGCTCCTTCACCACGGCCGGCTCGGCGGTCACGTTGATGACGGCGTAGATGCCTTCGGACTTCTTCCGGATGTCGTAGGCGAGCCGACGCCGGCCCCACACATCGATGTTGTCCACGGTGCCGCCGGCCTTGGTCAGTCCGGACAGGGGCTTGTCGAGCAAGCCGTTCACCTGGCGATCGTCGACGTCGGGATCGATGATCACCACGACTTCGTACTTGCGCATACGCGAACTCCACCTCCTCTGGTCTCGAGCGGCCATGGGCGGGTCCCATGGCAGGAGGGCGTAGCAGTGGCCACCACAGGGACGGCCGAGGGGCAAGACTACCGGTCCGGACGCGTCCGCGGCCAATTGGTCGCCACCCGTACGGGGACTGGTCGCTGCGCCGCCGCCCCGGCTACCCTGCCGGGCAGACCGGGACGAAGGAGTGACCGTGCGCCGACCGCTGGCCGCCGCCATCGCAGCAATCACCGCGCTGACCCTGCTCTGGACGGTACCCGCCCCGGCCGCCACCGCGAAGACCCCGCCCCCGCCGGAGTCGCTGGCCACCAACACCATCGACGCCCACCTCGGCTACATGCCGCAGACCACCTGCTCGCCGACCGCGAAGCCCGGCACGAGAGCGCTGCTGAAGCTCCTGATCGCGACCTGGGGCGGCAGCTCGTCCGGCATCTCCCGCGCCTGCAGCATCGGCACCACCTCCGAGCACAAGGAGGGCCGGGCCCTCGACTGGCACATGGACGTCAAGTACGCCAGCCAGCGCAAGCGGGTCGACAAGGCGCTGGCCTGGCTGACCGCGAACAACGGCGAGGTGGCGTACCGGCTCGGGGTGATGTACATCCTGTGGAACCAGCACATCTGGTCGGTGTACTACCCCGAACTCGGCTGGCGGAAGATGGCCAGCCGCGGCTCCTACACCGCGAACCACAAGAACCACGTGCACATCTCGCTGTCCTGGGACGGTGCGATGAAGCAGACGTCGTGGTGGACGGGCGTGCCGATCACCTCGCCGCTGAACAGCAAGTGCGGCGTGGGCGGGGCGCGCGCCTGCCTGCCGACGATCCCGCGGACGTCCGTGTCGTGGCCCTACCAGCAGACCGAGGTACCGGCGTCGTTCCTGCCCGCGCCGTGGACGCGTCCGGGCATCGGCGGCGGGCCCCAGGTGGGTCGGACGCTGACCGCCGTCCCCGGCACCTGGGTGCCCGAGGGCGCGACGCTCGCCTACCAGTGGACCGCGAACTCCCGCGACATCCCCGGCGCCACCGACCCGACCTTCGACATCACCGCCGACCAGCTCGGCACCACGATCCGGGTGCGGGTCACCGCCACCACCGCCGCGGGCAGCACCCCGATGACCTCCGACGGCATGGCCGACGTGGTGCCCGCGTGGTTCACCGACACCCCGAAGCCCGTGATCACGGGGACGGCCGCCACCGACCAGGTGCTGAGCGTGGACGTCGGTGCGTGGGCTCCGGAGCCGGACAGCCTCACGATCACCTGGCTGCGCAACGGCCGGGCGATCGCCGGCGCCTCCGGAGTGGGCCTGACCACCTACACGGTGCGTCCCTCGGACGTGGGCGACCGGATCACGGCGAAGGTCACCGCCCGGCGGGCCGGCTACCGGACCACCTCGCGGACCTCGTCCTCGGTGAAGGTGGCGAGGGCGGAGTTCACGACCGCACCCGTCCCCGTCGTCACCGGGGACGCGGTCGTCGGCAGCACGCTCACCGCGGACGCCGGCACCTGGGAGCCGGAACCCACGTCGATCCGCTATCGGTGGTTCGTGAACGGCAAGAAGCTGAAGCACGCCCGGTCGGCCACCTTCACGCTGGGCGCGAGCCGGCTCGGCAAGACCGTCCAGGTGCGGGTGCGGGCCTACCGCGCCGGGTACACGACGACCTACGTCCGCTCCGAACCGCTCACGGTGACCGCCCCGGCCTGATGGACCGGATTGGGGACGGTTCCTTACTCGGTCCAGCTCCGGGGGTGGACCGAGTAAGGAACCGTCCCCAACCTGGTCCGGGCTAGCCTCCGGTCGCCAGCCAGAGCACGGCCACGGCGAGCAGGACGACCAGCACGACGAGCACGGAGGTCGTGAACTTCCAGCGCGCGAGGTCGCGCCGGCCGGCCAGGTCGGCCTCCCCTGCCCTCGCGAAGTGCTCGTCCGATGCCTCGACGAACTCGCGTTCGGCGTCGGTGAGCAGGCGCTTCCGGCTGCTGCGATCGAGCCAGGGCGCGAACAGCCCGAGCCGGCGCACCGGGATCAGCGCCGCCGGATCACGGTCCGCGGAGACCCACACCTCGGCGGCGTTGCGGAGCTTCTCCAGCACGGCAAGGTCGTCGCGGTGCTCGGCCAGCCAGTCCTGCAGCCGCCGCCAGTGGCTGAGCAGGGCCTGGTGACTGATCCGCACCTCGTCCTCGACCGTGGTCAGCATCCGGGCGGCCACGAACGCCTCCATCGCCGGACGCGTGGTGGCGTCCACCTCCGCCAGCGGGAGGGTCTCCATGACCAGCGCGTCCCCCGCCACCCGGACCAGCCGCAGGAACATCCGCTCCGCCGCCGCCTTCTGGGCCGGTTCCAGCGAGAGGTAGACCTGCTCGGCGAGCCGCTCCACGGCGCGCGCGACGCCGCCGGCGGTGTGGTAGTCGGCCAGGGTCAGGCGGCGGCCGTTGCTCACGGCCCAGATCAGCAGCAGCGCGTTCGACAGCAACGGCAGTGCGCCGGCGGCGACCCGCTCGCTCGGGCCGGGTGCCAGTTCGTCCAGCAACACCCGCAGCAGGTCGTCGTCCACGGAGACCCCGAGGGACCCGGCCGGGCGGACGATCACGTCGCGCAGGTCCTCCAGGCTCATCGCCGGCAGCAGGATCGGCGCCGCCATCGCCGCCTCCAGGACGGGCTCGGCACTGGCGGCCCCGAAGGCGTCGGAGCGGAGGCCGAGCACCACGACCGCGCGTCCGGAGAGCTCGGCGAGGGAGTCCAGGAACTGCTGCCGCGGCGCGGCGGGCAGGGCGAGCGCCTCCTCGAGCTGGTCCACCACCACCAGCTGGTGCGGCGGTTCGCCGGGCAGCGCCGGGCGCGGCATGGCGAGCAGCCGGATCACCGGGATCGAGGTCGCCCCCCAGCCGGCCAGGGCGCCGTCAGCCACCTCCCGGCCGAGCAGGCCGGCGGCGAGCAACGAGGACTTGCCGCTGCCCGAGGGGCCGACCAGGGCCACCATGCCGTGGCCGTCCCGCCCGGCGAGTTCCCGCACCGCCTCGGCGATCTTCATGCTGAGGGCCTCCCGGCCGAAGAACAGGGCCTGGTCACCCACCCGGAACGGTCGCAGGCCGAGGTAGGGCGAGCGCCCGCTCTTCAGGGCCGGCTCCACACCGCCCCAGGTGAGGTCCCACAGGTCGCGCGGGACGGCGTCGGCGAGGTCGAGGTGGTCGAGCAGCCTCAGGTAGTTCCCGCGCAGCGCCGGGGTCGGGAAGTGCTTGCCGTTCAGCCAGCCCTGCGCGGTGGTGGCCGGGACGTCGGCGATCCGCGCGACGGCGCGGATCGACAGGTGCTGGCGGCGCCTGGCGTCGTTGACCAGGGCCGCGAACTCCTGACGGCTCGCGGGGGCAGGCATGACCGAATTGTCTCAGCGCCGACCGCGAAAACAGTGAGCTACTCAGAAATCCTGGGCTCGGGGATGTCGTCAAGCCAGAGGGCGGGGTGCAGGTGGTCACTCAGCTCGAGCGCCTCGACGAGGAGCAGGAACTTGGGCCGGAGGGCCGGGGTCGGGAAGTGCCGCCCGGCGAGCCACCCCTGGGCGGTCGCCGCCGGGACGCCCGCGATCCGCGCCGCGGACCGGATGGAAATGTGCCGATCCAGTCTGGCCTGGTTGATCAGGTGGGCCAGCTCGGAACGGGTGGGCCGGTGTTGCACAGGGCTCCTGTCGGGGGTGTGGCCGGTGTGGTGGGCACACCGACACGGACAGACGAAAGCACAGGCAGGCACCAGGGTTTGAAGCGTTCAACCGCACCAACGTCTGACTGCGGTCACCGCCATGACCGCGTGTCCCCTCTGAAGCTGGCCCGGCGAACCAGCGCCCCCCAGCCCTGGTGTCCGTACCTGCGCCTCCTAGTGAAGCGCCCCCGCACCCGAAACGAGAGCGCTGTTCACCGAGTTCGTACGGATTCATACACCTTCGGTGGGGTTAGACGCGGGCCCAGGTGCGGTATCCGCCGTCCAGATTGCGCACGTGGCGACCGTGCTGGGCCAGGGTTCGTGCAGCCAGGTAGCCGCGCAGGCCCACCTGGCAGTGCACGATCACGTCGTCCGCGACCTCGTCGAGCCGGGAGCGCAGGTCGTCCACCGGGATGTTGACCGCGCCGTCCACGGTGCCGCGTGCGTACTCCGATGGAGTACGCACGTCGATCAGCTGGATGCCCCTGGCGACCTCGTCGGCCACCTCGTGCCACTGGATGGTCTCGGTGAGGCCGTCGCGCAGGTTCTCCGCGATGTAGCCCAGCATGTTCACCGGGTCCTTCGCCGAGCCGAACTGCGGCGCGTAGCTGAGTTCGAGGTCGACCAGTTCGGACGCCGTGATGCCGCCCCGCATCGCGGTGGCGATCACGTCGATGCGCTTGTCCACGCCGACGCCGCCGACGCCCTGGGCGCCGAGGATGGCATCGCTGTCCGCGTCCACCACGAGCTTCAGCGCCATGCCCTGCGCGCCGGGGTAGTACCCGGCGTGGTTGGCCGGGTGGGTGTGGATCACGCGGATCTTCCGCCCCGCGGCGAGGGCGCGCTTCTCCGTCCAGCCGGTCGCGCCGGCGATCTGCCCGAACGCGCCGACGATGGCGGTGCCGAGCACGGGGGCGGCGGCGACCGGGCGTCCGGCGATCACGTCGGCGACCAGCCGGCCGTGCCGGTTGGCCGGTCCGGCGAGCGGCACCAGGGCCTGGCCGCCGGTGAGCGCGTCCCGCTTCACCACGGCGTCGCCCACCGCATACACGGACGGGTCGGAGGTGCGCTGGTGCTCGTCGACGAGGATGCCGCCGCGTTCGCCCAGTTCGAGGCCGGCGGCCTCGGCCAGCCCGGTCTCGGGGCGGACGCCGATCGCGGCGATCACGAGGCTCGCCGACAGGCTCTGCCCGGTGGAGAGGGTGACCGTGTCGGCCTCCACCGACGTCACCGACGCGCCGGTGAGTACGGCGACACCGTGCTTGACGAGGTTCTTCTCGACCAGGGCGGCCATCTCCACGTCCAGCGGCGCCATGATCTGGTCTGCGAGCTCCACGATGGTGGTCTTCAGGCCGCGGTCGGTGAGGTTCTCGGCGAGTTCGACACCGATGAAGCCGCCGCCCATGATCACCGCGGTGGGCGTGGTGTCGGCGATGTCCTCGTCGACCTCGGCGCGGATCCGCTCCCGCTCGGCCCTGGCGAGGACCTCGTCGACGATCGCCGCCATCTTGTCGGTGTCGGGGATGTTGCGCAGCACGAGCGCGCGCTCGACGCCGGGGATCGGCGGCACGAACGGGGCGGCGCCCGGGGCGAGCACGAGGCTGTCGTAGCTCTCGGTGTACTCGACGCCGGTGCTGAGGTTGCGGACGCTGACGGTCTTCGCCGCGCGGTCGATCGAGGTCACCTCGGACTCGACGCGCACGTCGATGCCGAAGCGCGACTTCAGGCTCTCGGGAGTCTGCAGCAGCAGTGCGGTGCGCTGGGAGATCACCCCGCCCACGTAGTAGGGCAGGCCACAGTTCGCGAAGGAGACGTGGCCGGACCTCTCCAGCACCACGATCTCGGCCTTCTCGTCCAGCCTGCGCAACCTCGTCGCGGCCGACATACCGCCCGCGACACCACCAACAATCACCGTCTTCATGCTTGGCACCATACCCCCCGGGGTATACGTCTGGGAAATCGGGAACGGCACCAGCCAACCACCGGGACACACCCCCGCGGGCGGATTCCGCAGAAGCCATCGGCGATCTTCGGGCTCCTGGACCCCCGACGGCGCTACGCCGCGGCCGCAGCGCTACGCGGCGCCGCGCAGTGTCCTGGACCCGCGGGTGCGCCGGCGGGCGCGGTCACTTCTTCGACTTGCCCGCGCGGGCGTACATCTCCTCGACGATCTGGGCGAAGCGGCGCTCGACCTCCTTGCGCTTCACCTTGAGGGTCGGGGTGAGCAGGCCGTTCTCCTGGGTGAACTCCTCCACGAGCAGGCGCAGGTCGCGGATCTGCTCGTGCGCCGCCAGCTTCGCGGTCAGCTCGCCGGCGCGGCGGCGCAGTTCCTCGATGATCGCCGGGTTCGACAGCAGTTCGTCCCGGTGCGCCCAGGTCAGCTGCAGCTGGCGTCCGATGTCCTCCAGGTGGGGCAGCGACGGGGCGACCAGCAGGGTCAGGTAGGGCCGGTTGTCGCCGAGCAGCAGGGTGTACTCGAACAGGGGGTCGGCCGCCAGCAGCGCCTCGATCGGGGACGGGGCCACGTTCTTGCCGTTGCTGGTGACGATCAGGTCCTTGATCCGGTCGGTGATGTAGACGAAGCCGTCGTCGTCCACGTGGCCGATGTCGCCGGTGTGCAGCCACCCGTCGACCAGGACGGCCGCGGTGTCGTCCGGCTTGTTCCAGTAGCCGAGCATCAGGTTCGGGCCGCGGTAGCAGATCTCGCCCTCGTCGGTGGTCCGCAGCTCGCCGCCGTCCACCACGCGCCCGACGGTGCCGAACCGGTAGCCGGACGGGGAGGGGAAGGTCACCAGCGGCGAGGTCTCGGTGAGCCCGTAGCCGGAGTGCAGCAGCAGCCCGCAGGCGAAGAAGAACTCCTGGATCTCGGCCCGCAGCGGCGCGCCGCCGCACGCCAGCACCTTCTTGCGCCCACCCATCGCGTCGCGGATGCTGCTCAGCACGAGCTTGTCGGCGAGCTTGAACCGCACGATCAGCGACTTGCTGCGCGGACGGTCCTCCGCGACGGCGGTGTGGAACTCGGTACCGACCCGCAGCGCCCAGGCCATCAGCTTCTGCTTCACCGGGGAGTCCGCGACCTTGTCGGCGGCGGCGGTGTGGACCTTCTCGTACAGCCGCGGCACGCTGACCAGCAGGTTGGGCCGCGCCCGCACCATCATCTCGGCGACCGTCCGCGGATCGGGCACGTAGGTGTTCATGGCGCCGTTGCCGAGCACGACGTAGGTCCAGGCGCGTTCGAGCGCGTGGCTGAGCGGCAGGAAGCACAGCGAGGAGTCGGTGTCGGTGATCGTGAAGTACTGGTTGAGCACGTCCACCTGGTAGGTGAAGCCGCGGTGGGTGAGCATCACGCCCTTCGGCTCGCCCGTGGTGCCGGAGGTTTAGATGATCGTGGCGAGGTCGGCGGCGGACGCCGCGGCGAGCCGCTCGTCGACCGTGGCGACCGCGCCACCCGCGGAGAGCTCGCCCGCCAGGCTCGTGGCGTCCGCTTCGGTGTCCGGCTCGTCGAACGCCA
>JAGQUI010000949.1 GCA_020438595.1 Propionibacteriaceae bacterium
CCTATCGAGCTCGTCGGCGGTCTGCTCGCCGACCACCACGTCGGCCAACCCGGCCGCCTGCAGCGTGTCGACGGCAAACTGGTGCCAGCTGCACTGGCCTTCGTTGGCGGCGTGGTAGATGCCGCCGGCCGGACGCAGCCGCGCCACGTCGAGCAGCGCCTCGGCCAGATCGAGCGTCATCGTCGGCCGGCCGACCTGGTCGGTGACGACCTTCAGCGGCTGGCCCGAGCGTGCCCGGTCGAGGATCGCGCGCGGGAAGTTCTTGCCGCCAGGGCCGAACACCCAGCTGGTGCGCACCACGTAGAAGTCGTCGCGTCCGTGGCCGAGCACCGCCTCTTCGCCGAGCCGCTTCGACGCGCCGTAGACCGACAGCGGCGCCACCTCGGCGTCGACCGCGTAGGGCGTGCCGTGCTGCGCGCCGTCGAAGACGAAGTCCGTCGAGACGTAGGCGAGTCCGGCGGAGACCGCTGCCGCGGCCTCGCAGACCCACGCCGTGGCGAGGGCGTTGACGCGGTAGGCCGCCAGCGGGTCGCGCTCGCAGCCGTCGACGTTGGTGATCGCGCCG
>JAGQUI010000950.1 GCA_020438595.1 Propionibacteriaceae bacterium
GTTCCTGGTCTCCGACGTGGCCGGGGTCGTCGGCGCGGTGACGGAGCGGATCTCCTGGCTCACGGTCTTCGCCCTGCTCCTGGTGGCGTTCACGTCGTGGTTCCTCTGGCACACGGCGTTCGGGCTCCGGCTGCGGTCGGTCGGTGAGTCGCCGTCGGCGGCGGAGTCCCTCGGCGTCAACGTCTACCTGTTCAAGGTCGTCGCGGTGACCGTCTCGGGCGGGCTCGCGGGGCTGGGCGGCGCCTACCTCGCGATGGTCGCCTCGTCGGGCTACCAGAACGGGCAGACCCTGGGGCTCGGCTACATCGGCCTGGCCGCGATGATCTTCGGCAACTGGCGCCCCTCGGGGCTGCTGGTGGCGGCGCTGCTGTTCGGCTACACCCAGTCGATCAACCTGCGCGGCGGCAGCGACTCGCTGCACTCGCTGCTGCTGGCGATCGCGATCATCCTGGTCGGCCTGGCCGCCTGGAACCTTCGCTCCAAGGCGCTGAAGCAGGCCGCGCTGTTCGCCGCCGGCGGCGGCCTGTTCCTGCTCTGGTGGGCCACGACCGAGTCGGTCTCGTC
>JAGQUI010000951.1 GCA_020438595.1 Propionibacteriaceae bacterium
GGTTGCGGGTGAAGTCCGGCAGGTCCAGCATCGCCACCTCGCGGCGGCGCAGCCCGAAGGCGTAGATCATCTTGAACAGCGTCGCGTCGCGGAACAGCGTCAGCCAGCCCTTCCGCCCCGACGACCGAGCCCGGTCCACCAGCTCGTCCGCGTAGTCGAAGAACGCCTGCAGCTCGACCCGCGTCAACGGACGCACCGCCGGACGCGACTCATGGTCGCTGGTGTGGACGACGGTGTTCCACTCGTGGCAGACCTGCACCGGGTGCGTGCCGAACGCCTCCACGCACCGATCCGCCCACCCGTAGCGGTGATCGGTCAGGTAGTCGCAGAACAGCGCCAGCGCGTTCTGATACGCCCGCACCGTCGAGACCGCCAACGGCCGCGCCCCCGAGACCAGCGAGGTCGTCCACTCCTCGACATCGGTCGGGGACCACTCCCACGGCGACGTGCCGCAGAAGTCCGCGAACCGGCGCACCTGCGCCGCCCTCGTCTTGATCGTCTGCGCCGCCAGCATCCGCGAGGTCTGCTGCATCGACCAGCCCGCCAGCATCTCATCGAAGAACT
>JAGQUI010000952.1 GCA_020438595.1 Propionibacteriaceae bacterium
GGTGAAGACCGGCTCGGGCAGCCGGGAGCCGTCCTCGAGGCCCTCGGGGAGCGGGATGCCGCAGACCTCACCCGTCGCGCGGTAGTCGAGCAGACCCGACCCGGTGAGGTAGCCGCGCGCCACGCACTCGACGGGGAACATCTCCAACGGCTCGCAGACCACGGCTCGACCGGTCACCTCCACAGGTACGTCGAGGGACACCAGATGGTTCGACACCAGGTCGGCCAGCTGGTCGAACCACCACAGTGACATCCGGGTCAGGATCTCTCCCTTGTCGGGGATGCCCGGGCTGAGCACGAAGTCGAACGCCGAGATCCGGTCGCTGGCCACCATCAGCAGCTTGCCGGCGTCGGCCCCCTCATCGAGGCGGTAGAGGTCGCGCACCTTGCCCGAGTGCACGTGGGTGGCGCCCGGAAGCACCGGGGCCGGCGGGAGCACGAGGTCCGGCATGCGTGGAGCCTAGCGCCGTACCGGTGAGCGCCGCAGTCCCTGTCCAGCCGCCAGACCCCGCCGTCGCACTAGGCTCACCGATGTCGGCTCGAACGCCGTCAGGGAGAGGTGGCG
>JAGQUI010000953.1 GCA_020438595.1 Propionibacteriaceae bacterium
CGTCGGCGCCTCCGGTGGCAAGGTGCATCACGGCTTCCTCGCTGAGTTGATCGCGCGAAAGTTCTCCAGTGATACGACCCTCGTGCATGACGAGCGTTCGGTCGGACATGCCGAGGATCTCTTCCATCTCACTCGACACGAACAGCACGGCCACGCCGTCTTCTGCGAGTGATTCCATCAGTGAGTAAATCTCCTGTTTGGCTCCAATGTCGATGCCGCGCGTCGGCTCATCGAGCAGCAGCACGCGGGGCGACATCGACAGCCATTTGCCGATCACGACCTTCTGCTGATTGCCGCCGGACAGAAAGCGTACCACCTGCTCTGCGGACGGGGTCTTGATGTTGAGTTGGTCGATCATTTGCAAGGTGTCGTCTTGCTCCGCTGTCCCGTTGCGAAAGACGCCGAGTCGTCGATTGCGGCGCAAACTGGCAAGGCTCACATTCGACCGCACGGGCATGTCGATCACAAGCCCTTCCCCCTTGCGGTCCTCAGGCACAAGGGCCAGTCCTGCTTTAATCGCATCGAGACTGCTGCGAATCGCGACCTTCTGCCCCGCGACTTTG
>JAGQUI010000954.1 GCA_020438595.1 Propionibacteriaceae bacterium
CGACCTTCAGGACCTGGTGAAACTGATCGTTGGCGAAGGGGCGCATTGATGACCACCTATACCGAACGGGCCAAGGGCCACCCTTTCCAGGACTTTCTGGCCGAGAACGCCCAGATCCTGTCGATCACGGCCTTCTTCGTGGCCTGCCTGATCTTCTTCGCGGTCGGCAGCGAAACCTTCCCGACCGCCGGCAACATCCTGAACGTGCTGCGCCAGGCCGCCCCGCTGCTGATCGTCGCCGTCGCGATGACCCTGGTCATCATCACCGGCGGCATCGACCTGTCGGTGGGCTCGCAGGTGGCGCTGGTGAACGCCGTCGCCGCGATCATCATGGCGCAGGGCGTGCCGTCATGGGCGGCGGTCCTCTTGATGCTGGCCTTCGGCGCGCTGGTCGGGCTGGCGCAGGGCTGGTTCATCGCCCATCAGCGGATCGAACCCTTCATCGTCACCCTTGCGGGCCTGTCGATCCTGCGCGGTTTCGCCCTCTGGCTGACCGAGGGCTACTCGATCCCGATCAAGGACGCGCCCGGCTTCTTCTGGATCGGACGCGGCGACCTTCTGG
>JAGQUI010000955.1 GCA_020438595.1 Propionibacteriaceae bacterium
TGGCGCGCCGGCGCGTCGAACGCCGCTGCCGTGCCGAGCACGAACGCCAGCACGTAGACATGCCAGATCTCGACCAGCCCGGTGACGGTCAGCAGCCCGAGCAGCGCCGCCGGGACCGCCATCCCGACGTTGGTCAGCTGCAGCAGCCGACGCTTGGGCATCCGGTCGGCGACCAGCCCGGCCACGGGGGCGAGCAGCAGGAACGGCAGGAACTGCAGGCCGGTGGTGATGCCGATGGCGGTACCCGAGTTGCCGGTCAGCTGCAGGACCAGCCAGTCCTGGGCGACCCGCTGCATCCAGGTGCCGGTGTTGGAGACGACGCCGCCGACGGCGTAGCGGCGGTAGTTGGCGTTGGCGAGGGAACGGAAGGTGGGGCTCACGTGGTCCTGTGCTCGGTGGAACTGCCGGCGCCTGGCGCCGGGTGGATGGTGGTGCGTCGCGGGGTTGGCGGGGCGGCCGGGTCAGTCGTCGTTGGCCAGCCGGTCGAGGATCGGCGCCGCGGCTCGGAGGATGGATCGTTCCTCCGCGGTCAGGTGGATCAACGCCTGGGTGAGCCAGGCG
>JAGQUI010000956.1 GCA_020438595.1 Propionibacteriaceae bacterium
AGAGCTGCGATCCCGGCCCTCGCCTCGTAGGCGAGCTGCGCAGCTACCAACGCAAGGGAGTGGCGTGGGCGAGGCTGCTCTGTCACCTCGGGCTCGGCGGGTGTCTGGCCGACGACATGGGGCTGGGCAAGACGATCCAGATCCTCGCGTTGCTGCTGGTGCTCGACGACGAGGGGGTCGGAGGTCCCCATCTGGTGGTCGTTCCCGCCTCACTGCTGAGCAACTGGCAGGCCGAGGCGGCCCGGTTCGCGCCCGACCTGCAGGTGCGCATCGCTCATCGCTCGGCGGGCCCCGATGGCATCGCGACCCTTCGGCGCGAGGTGGACGGGGTCGATCTGGTATTGACCACCTACGGTACGCTCGCTCGGACCCAGTGGTTGCTCGATCACGACTGGGGTCTGGCGATACTCGACGAGGCGCAGGCGATCAAGAACCCAGGGACCCATCAAGCACGCGCCACCAAGAAGCTACGGGCCCGGGCGCGGCTGGTGCTCACGGGCACGCCGATCGAGAACAGCATCGAGGATCTGTGGTCGCTGATGGACTTCGCGTGCCCGGGT
>JAGQUI010000957.1 GCA_020438595.1 Propionibacteriaceae bacterium
ACCCAACATGACGCTTGAGCGCCGCGGCAGCCTGCTGCTGGTCGAAGACGATCCGGCGCAACGCACGCTGGTGGCGGACATGCTGGAGGCGGCGGGTTTCTCCGTGCTCAGCGCCGACGGCGTGCGCGGCGCGCTGCCCCAGCTGGGCGTACCCGATCTGGTTCTGGTGGTGTCGGACTTCCGTCTCGCCGACGGCGACGGCCTCGCCCTGCTGGGTGAAGTGCGCGCGCGGCGGCCGGATCTGAGTTTCGTGCTGATGACTGCTTACGGCAGCATCCAGCACGCGGTCGAGGCGGTGCGCGCCGGCGCGGACGACTACCTGGCCAAGCCGTTCGAACGCCAGAGCCTGTTGCTGGCGATCGACAAGGCCCTGCGCAACCGTGCGCTGCGCGCGGAGAACCGCCGTCTGGTCGACGCGCTGGGCGAACGCGAAGAGCTGGTCGACCTGATCGGCCGCGCGCCGGCCATGCAGCGGCTGTACCGGCAGATCGAGCGGCTCGCGCCCACCGAAGCCACGGTGCTGGTGCAGGGCGAATCGGGCACCGGCAAGGAGCTGGT
>JAGQUI010000958.1 GCA_020438595.1 Propionibacteriaceae bacterium
GGCGCCACCGGCTCCGGCAAGTCCTCGACCTTCAACGCGCTCACCGGGCTCGACCTCTCCTCGGTCGGCGTACGCCGACCGACGACGTCGTGGGCCAGCGCCTGCATCTGGGGCCAGGAGGGCGCCGAGGAGCTGCTCGAGTGGCTCGGCATCCCACCGCGGCACCAGACGATGCGCGACTCCATGCTCGACACCGGGCGCCAGGACGAGGCGCTGCAGGGTGTGGTGCTGCTCGACCTGCCCGACCACGACTCCACCGAGGTCTCCCACCACCTCGAGGTCGACCGGCTGGTCGTCCTCGCCGACCTGCTGGTGTGGGTTCTCGACCCCCAGAAGTACGCCGACGCCGCCATCCACGACCGCTACTTCGCGCCGCTGGCCAGCCACCGCGACGTGATGGTCGTGGTGCTCAACCACATCGACACGGTGCCGGCCGAGAAGCGCGACGCGATGATCGCCGACGTACGCCGGCTGCTGGCCGCCGACGGCCTCGACGAGGTGCCGGTGATCGCGATCTCGGCCCGGCACGGCGAGGGCGTCGACGAGCTGCGCGGGCT
>JAGQUI010000095.1 GCA_020438595.1 Propionibacteriaceae bacterium
ATCGCGATGCCGTCTCGGCGAAGTCGATCGATGAGCTCGAACAGCACGTCGGTTTCCGAGTCCGACAGGGAGGAGGTGGGCTCGTCGAAGAGCAGGATCTTCGGGTGGTCGATCAGGCAGCGGAGGATCTCGACGAGCTGCCGCTGGGCGGGTGAGAGCGCTGCACCGAGCGTGTCGGCGTCCAGCATTCTGGAGAAGCCGAACTCGTTGATGGCCTTTCGGGCCCTCTGCCTGAGTTCCTCCCGCCTGACGATGACGCTGCCGGGAAGCGCACCCAGGAACAGGTTCTCCGCAACGCTCACGAAGGGGACGATCTCCGGCTCCTGCGCCACCACCCGCAGCCCAGCGTGGCGGGACTCGATCGGGCTGGCGAAATGAACTTCCTGCCCATCGATCAGGACCTCGCCCTCATCCGGCTGGTAGTCGCCGTCGAGGATCTTCAGCAGGGTTGACTTCCCTGCGCCGTTCTCGCCCATCAGTGCCGTCACCTGGCCCGCGGGGAAGGTGATGTCGACCTTGTCCAGCGCCTGAACGCCGGGGAAGCCTTTGGACAGTCCGCGGGCCTTGAGCCCTCCGTGGGCCTGTTCCGCGTCTGTCCTTGCCGGTGCTGTCGTCATGGACATCCTTGTCTCCGTATCTTCCTGGCCCGAGGGTGGTGGCGACCGTTTCGGGCCGCCACCACCTTCAGCGACTAGGTGCAGACCACTCCTGCGGACTCCCAGTTGGAGGCATCGACGATCGAGGTGTTGGCGATCGCCTTCGGCGGCAGCTCGACGTTGTTCCGGATCTTGTCGACCATGGCCTTCACAGCGGCCTTCCCGACCTCGGCACCGGAGATGAACAGCGCAGCCTTCATGCCGGTCTCCTGGCCCGCCTTCCAGTCCTTGCAGGCGAGGTAGGCGCCAAGACCGACGCCGATCACGTTCGCGGGGGCGATGTTCGCGTTGGCGAGAGCTGTGACGGCACCGGTCACGGCCTCGTCGTTGCAGCCCCAGACCACCCAGTTCTTGACGCCCTGGTTGGCGGTGATGGTCGCCGCGGCCTTGTCCATCGCGCCGGTGACGCTGATGTCCGTGCCGACCGTGATCACCTCGGGCGCGTCACTCACGGCTGCCTTGAACGCGGCCTGCGCACCATCGATCCGCTGCTGACAGACCGAGAGGTCGAGCTTGGTGACCGCCATGATCTTGGTGTCAGCCGGAGTCCAGCCGGCCGCCTGGTACAACTCGGCGGCCTTCTTGCCGACCTCGGTGCCCATCGCGGTGCCGTCGAAGCCGGCGAACGGGATCTCGTTGCCGTCGCTGTCCTTCAAGGTGTCGTCCGAAGCCATGATCGGCACGTTCGCCGCGCGGGCCTTGTCTACGACCTGCGGGCCGATGGCCTGGTCGGGGGCAACGATGATGATCCCTTGGGCCTGCTGGGCGATCGCCGCGTCGACCTCGCTGATCGCCTTGTTCGAGTCTGTGCCGAGATTCACCACGGTGATGTTGACGTCGCCCAGTTCCTTGGCCATCTCCTTGGCCCCGTTGGCCTGGTCGACGAAGTACTGCTGATCCCCCTGCTTCTGCAGGTAGGAGATCTGGATCGTGCCGGTCGCGCCGGCGCCGCTGGCGGCGCTCGTGGCGGCCGAAGGCTCGTCGCCGGTGCTGCAGCCCGAGGCGAACGCAACCGCGGCGGCGGCCAAGCCGGCCACCAGAATCCGCTTCGTTACGGTATTCATTGATCACCCTTTCGGTGAGTGTCTGGAAGCAGGACGGGTGAGGGCGGCGCCCTCGCCTGCGACGAACCGTCATCACCGTGACCAGCGACCCCGCCGGTCGTCTCTCCAACGATCCACACCGACGGTAAGCCACCGGACTCCGCCGGATCTGTGTCCGAATCACGAAGAACTTGGATGATTCTCTGATCATCCTTCGAGGTTGGACCACGTCCGAGGTCGGGCCTGCGCGCCTCGGATCATCCATCGCCACTCAATGCCGCTGCCGCGTCCAACTTCCGTGGCCGATCGTCCATGCTCGGGAGAGTACGCGACGATCCGATCTGGCGCCGCTTGCGATGACCACGCCCGCCACGTGCTGGCCGACGGCACATTCGGGATCGACGGAACGCGAGGCCCCGGCTCGCACCCGGCATCTGCCCTAGCCCGGGCCATGGAGTGCCGACCCCCGGCAGGCGCCAGCCGCGACAACCGGTCGGGCCTCACGCATCCGTGCCAGCCCCGCGCCACAACGAAGTGGCACGGTTGTGGCACGACACGCCGTTGTCAGTACATGAAATCGAACAACATACTTGCGTTTGACTAGGGATTTCAGATCGAGCGGATGACGGGAATCGAACCCGCACTGTCAGCTTGGGAAGCTGATGTTCTGCCATTGAACTACATCCGCGAGCGTCCGCCCGGGGCTTCGGCGCGTGGAGCAGTCTAGCCGGAGCCGGACGCGCCCCGCGAACTCCCCCGGATTCCGCCGACGTGAGCGCACAATGGGACGAAATCGCGCGGGCAGGGGCGTAACGTCTGTCAGACTGCATCTGACAACGACACACGCGCAACTGGCGGCTGCGCAGACCGGGGAGCGAGGCGGGTGACCAGAGAAGACCGGGCCATCACGATCGTCGATCTGATCACGCGCGCCCTGGCCGCGATCGACAACGGCGAGCAGGCCGAGCAGATGGTGTGCAGCACCCTGGCCAAGGCTGCGCACGCCGAAGCCGCCGTCCTCGTCGGCCTCGACGTGGGACGCAAGCTGCACGTGCACGCCGCCTGGCCGGACCAGCGCAGGGCATCCGCCCTGGTCGAGGTCGTCGGTCACGGCGGACGCCACTCCGAGGGCAACCTGCACCTCGGCCAGCACCCAACCCTCGGCGAGATCATCACCATCGGGCCCGAGCTCGACCAGAACCAGCCCGGGGAGCGCGCGCGCCTGCTCGCCCTGTCCCGGCGCGGCGGGTTCGGCCCCGAGGCCCAGGCCCTGTTCGCCGAAGCCGTCGCCCCGGTCATGCTCCTGATGCCCCACGTCGCCGAGGCGTGCAACAAGGAGCAGCGCGCCCGCACGGCGGCGGACGCGGCGGCCGCCCTGAACCTCACCGCCCGCGAGGTCGAGGTGCTCCAGTTGCTCTCCGAGGGCCTGCTGGCCCGCACGATCGCCGCCCGGCTCGGCCTCTCCCCCCGCACCGTGCACAAGCACCTCAGCAACGTCTACAGCAAGCTCGGCGTGCACGACCGGCTGGTGGCCGTGAGCATCGCCCGCGCCCAGGGCCTGATCGCCGCCTGAGCGGACGGGCTACTGCCCGCGCGCCTTGCGCACGGTCTTCTTCAGCAACCACATCGGCAGCAGCCACGCGCCCAGCGCCGTGACCAGCCACACCACCAGAGTCCCCAGCACCCACGCCATCGGGCCCGTGAACGAAATGCCGCCCTCGAAGGAATGGGCGATCGCCAGCGCGATCCCGGTGGAGAGCAGGCCCACGCCACCGACGAGCGGCGGGGAGAACTTAGCGGCGAGCCTCGTGACCAGCGGGGCCAACAGGCTCTGGGCGATCGTGAACACGACGACGGCCGTGATGAAGCCACCAACGCCGAGGGCGATCCCGGGTACGAGCCAGCCGGCGACCAGCAGCCCGAGCACCGAGGAGCCACAGAAGATCGCGGCCAGGATGAGCAGTCTCCGCATGAGCGCACACTAGCTCCGTCCGTGCGTTCTCCAGGACGCCACTCCACATCATCTCCGGGATGGCCCCGAACGCACCCCCAAAGCCCCCTCGTCGGGCTTCCCGCGGGCGTGCGACGGGCCTAGGTTCGAGACATGGCGAATCCCCTGGAACCCTCTGACGTGGGCCCCGCCGCCGGCGGCGACCTGACCGCGTCCGACGCCGACCGTGACCGCGTCATCACTCTGCTCACCGCTGCCCAGGCCGAAGGACGCCTGAGTGTCGCCGAGCGCGACCAGCGCATCTCCGTCGCACGCACCGCCGAGACCTTCGACGACCTGGTGCCCCTCACCCGCGACCTGGTCAGCCCCACCGGGCCGGCCGCCCGCCCGGTCGTGGCCTACGACGAAGCCGGTTCGACCGCCGAGGCCGACCAGATCGTCGCGATCTTCGGCGGCACCACCCGCAAGCACCACTGGCGGGTGCGCCGGAACACCTCCATCCTGGCCATTTTCGGCGGCGTCGAACTCGACCTCACCGAAGCCACCTTCGAGGCCCACGAACTGACCTTCAACGTGTTCTGCCTGTTCGGCGGCGTCGAGGTGACAGTGCCCCCGGGCACCGACGTGGACAGCCAGGTGATCGCCGTGTTCGGTGGCGCCGAGGCACGCAAGGCCGGCCCGCCCGACGGCACGTCGCCACGCCTCGTGGTCAAGGGCTTCTGCGGCTTCGGTGGCGTGGAGGTGCGCAACCCGAAGGTGGGCAAGCGTAAGTAGATTGGCAGCATGAGCGACCTGTTCACCCCGAGCGCCGACTGGCAGCGGCTGCCGTCCGCCTATGCGACGGTGCGCCGCCTCGGGGCGCTGGTCTACAACCTCGTCGCGACCGCCATCGTCGGCCTCGCGGCCTTCTTCCTCCTCGACTGGCCGTGGGTCGTCGCCCTCGTGGCCGCCGGGCTCGGCTGGACGCTGTGGCGGGTGCTCCGCGCCGGACGCTGGGTGCGCAGCTTCGGCTACGCCGAGCGCGCCGAGGACCTCCTGATCACCCACGGGCTGTGGAACAAGCAGCTCACCGCGATCCCCTACGGCCGGATGCTCTCGGTGAACGTCGAGTCCGGCCCCATCGAGCGCGCCTGGGGCCTGGCGAAGGTGCAACTGGTCACCGCCAGTGTGCACTCCGCCGGGTACATCCCCGGCCTGCCCCAGGCCGATGCGGCTGCGCTGCGCGACCGCCTGATCGCCGCCGGTGAGGCCCAGGCCCTGCCGCTATGACCGAGCCTGCCGCGCCGCTCCCCCCGCGGGGCCCCGGGGAGGAGTGGCACCCCGAACCGACGGACGGGCCGCTGCCGGACGCCCCGCGTGCCGAGGTCACCGAGCGGCCGCACCCGCTGACCCCCCTGATCCGGGGCTGGGTCGTGCTGCTCGCGGTCGTGATCGCCTTCGGCCGCGACTACCTGCCGATCGGGCGTGAGCCCCAACCCCTGCCACCGCTGGAATTCCTCCTCAGCGGCGTCGGCCTGGTCACCCTGGCCAGCGGGGCCGCCGGCTACTTCTCGTGGCGGTTCACCCGCTTCGTGATCGACGCCGAGGTGCTCAGGATCGACTCCGGCGTGCTGTTCCGGCGGTCCCAGCGGGTGGCCTTCGACAAGGTGCAGTCGATCGACGTCGTGCAGCCGCTCGCGGCCCGGCTGTTCGGGCTCGCCGAACTCCAGATCGACGTGGGCTCCCACGACCGCCCGCGCGTGCGCTACCTGTCCCGGACCCGGGCGTACGCCCTGCGCGACTACCTGCTGGCCCGCGCGAAGGGCGTCCAGGCGCAGGCCGAAGCCGCCACCGACTCGACGTCCGTCCTGACCGATCTCGGTGCCCAGGACGAGGTGCTGATCCGCGTCCCGCCGCCGGTACTGCTGCTCGCCGCGGTCACCTCGCACGAGTTCTGGAGCATCATGGCGACCGGCGTGGTCGCCGCGGTGATCGGGATCGCGTTCGACCATCCCTGGCTGCTGCTGGTCATCGCCATCCCCACCGTGAGCACCCTGATCGGGTTCGTCGGACGCCGCGTCACCGGCCAGTTCAACTACACCCTCTCCCGCCGCGCCCACGGCTTGCGCATCTCCCGCGGCCTGACCAGCCTGACCAGCCAGTCGCTGCCGCCACGCCGCGTCCAGGCGGTGCAGATCAGCCAGTCGCCGGTGTGGCGCCGGCTCGGCCTGTACCGGATCGACCTCGAGGTGATCGGCTGGGGCGAGGTCACCGACAACGAGGGGAAGACCGGCGTGTCCACGATCCTGCTGCCCGCGGGGACGATGGAGCAGGTACGGGTGGCACTGCGGGCGATCTGGCCGCGCGCCGACTTCGAGGCGGTCGAACTCCACCAGCCGCCGGCCCGCGCGCGCTGGCTGCACCCGCTGGCTCAGCCGTTCCTGCGCTGGGGCCACGACGACGCACTGGTCGTGTCGCGGCACGGCTGGCTGGTGCGGCGTTGGCAGGTGGTGCCGCACGCGCGGATCCAGTCGGTCCGCGTCGCCCAGGGCGTCGTGTCGCGCAGGCTCGGCCTGGCGAACCTGGAGTTCCACACCGCCGGTGGACAGATCTCGCCGCACGCGGCCGGGCTGGACGCGGCGCACGTCCTGCAGCGTCAGGCGGAACTGCTCCGGCTCGTCCACCACCCCGCGGCGACGGACCTCTCCGAACCCGAGCCACTCCCCTCTCCCGAGTTGTCAGAACCTCAACCGGCTATAGGCGGCGGAGATTCTGACAACTCGGCAGGCGGGGTTCCGGATCAGGCGGACGCGGGGCCGGACGCCCGGCGCGCCGACCAGGCCGACGACACCATCTCGTCGACCGAATAGCTCATCGTCCAGCCGAGGTCGGCTGCGGCGGCCGCGCCGTCCGCGACGATCCGGGCGGGGTCTCCGGGACGTCGCGGCGCGATCTCGGGGGTGAACCCGATTCCGGTCACGCGCGCCATCGCGTCCATGATCTGCCGGACACTCAGCCCGTCCCCGCTGCCCAGGTTGTACGCCGGACGCAGCGGACGCCCCTCGGCGAGGGCGAGCGCGGCCGCCACGTGCGAGTCGGCGAGGTCGCCCACGTGCACGTAGTCGCGCACGCAGGTGCCGTCGGGGGTCGGGTAGTCGTCGCCGTTGATCCGCGGCGTCCGCCCGGCCAGCAGGGCCTCGATCACCAGCGGGAACAGGTTGTGCGGGCTCGCGTCGTAGACCTCGTCGGTGGCCGAGCCGACCACGTTGAAGTAGCGCAGGCTCACGCCGCGGAAGTCCTCGGTGGCCCGGGCCACGTCGTTGATCAGCCACTCGCCGATCAGCTTCGACTCCCCGTAGGGAGACTCCGGGTGGTGCGGGGAGTCCTCGGTGACCAGTTCGACCTCGGGCGTGCCGTAGACCGAGGCCGAGGAGGAGAACACGATCCGGCCCACGCCGGCGTCCGTCATCGCCTGCAGCACGCTGGCGGTGCCGGTGACGTTCTGCGAGTAGGTGTGCAGGGGCCGCTGCACCGATACCCCGGCGTACTTGAACCCGCCGACGTGGATCACGCCGGTGCAGCCGTAGTCGCGCAGCACGTCGGTCACCGTCGTCGTGTCCAGGATGTCGGCCTGGATGAACGGGACGCCCGGCGGCACGAAGGCCGCGATACCCGAGGAGAGGTCGTCCAGCACCACCGGCGCCAGCCCCTTCGCCTGCAGAGCGCGCACCACGTGCGCCCCGATGTACCCTGCCCCGCCGGTAACCAGCCACGTCGTCACGCCCGCGAGTCTATGGGAAACAGGCTCGCGCCCCGATCAAGGCTGGTTAGTGTGGACCCCATGCAGAACCAACCCGTGCTGGGCATCGATATCGGCGGTTCCGGGATCAAGGGCGCGCTGGTCGACCTCGAGGCCGGCGAGTTCGCGACGGAGCGAGTGCGCATCCCCACGCCAGAGGAGTCGACGCCGGCCAACGTGGCCGACGTGGTGGGCGAGATCATGTCCCAGTTCGCCGACCAGATGGGCGACGGGCCGATCGGCGTGACCATCCCCGCGGTCGTTACGCACGGCATCACCCGCTCCGCCGCGAACATCCACAAGTCCTGGATCGACGCCCCCGCCGAACAGATCTTCTCCGAGCACCTGGGCCGCCAGGTGCACCTTGTGAACGACGCGGACGCGGCCGGTGTCGCCGAAGTGATGTACGGCGCGGCCAAGGGCAACGAGGGCCTCGTCCTGGTCACCACGCTGGGCACCGGCATCGGGAGCGCGCTGATCTACCGGGGCGTGCTGGTGCCGAACACCGAGCTGGGCCACCTCGAGATCGACGGGCACGACGCCGAGAGCCAGGCCGCGGCGTCGATCAAGACGGCGCTCGGCCTGTCCTACGACGAGTACGTGCCGAGGCTGCAGCGGTACTACGAGACGGTGGAGGCCCTGTTCTGGCCGGACCTCTTCGTGGTCGGCGGCGGCGTCTCCAAGGCGTCCGACAAGTTCCTGCCGAAGCTGAAGCTGCACGCCCCGATCGTGCCGGCCCACCTGCGCAACCGCGCCGGCATCATCGGTGCCGCCTGGCTGGCCGCCGACGCGGCGAGCCACCCCGAGCGCGACGCCTGACGGACCGGGTTGGGGACGGTTCCTTACTCGGTCCACGCCTGAGCCCTGGGAGCCTCCTCACGCCAGTCCCGCCGGATGCTGAACAGCTCGCCCGGCGTCGTGTCCAGCACGTCGCAGATCTCGGTCAGCGTCGTGAACCGCACCGCGCGGGCCTTGCCGGTCTTCAGGATCGACAGGTTCGCGAGCGTGATGCCGGTGCGCTCGCTGAGCTCGGTGAGGGTCATGCCGCGCGCAGCCAGCACCTCACCGAGGTGGCACTCGATGCGGTGATCGCCGTCGGGCTCAGATGACACCGTCGACGTCCTCCTGGAGCCGCGCGCCCTGCCGGAACGCAACCCCGAGGGCGCCCGCGACCACCCCGAGCAGGATCAGCATCCACGGCCATCCCGCGGTGAAGCCGATCACCAACATCGAGGCGTCCGGTGGGCTGTGCGGAGCGAGCACTCCTGCCGGGTCGGCCTGGATCACGGCGACCGCGGCTGTGTTCAAGGCACCCT
>JAGQUI010000959.1 GCA_020438595.1 Propionibacteriaceae bacterium
GACACCCCCACCCGGCCGCGCGCAAGAATCCACGCGGCGAGCCCGCCGCTTTCTGGATTGAGGCTCTTGGTACCTTGCGGCATCGGCTCGGCGCCGGCCTCCAGCACCTCGCGGCCGAGCTCCCTCGACACCTTCCGCAGTTCGGCCCGGATCTCCCGCTGGATCTCCTTCGGGGCCTGCTTCAGCTTGGCCGCGAACTCCCGGTAGTCGCTCGCGTCGACCTGCATCAGTACACCACCTCATCCACCTCACTACTGGTGTAACGCCAGAACCACAAGCCGATCGACTTACGCGTTCCACTCGGACGAGAAGCGGCACGCAACCTGCAGATTCGTTCGGACGGCTTGACCAGCAGCACGCGGTTTGCCCCGATTCGCCTCGCCATGTCTTCCCGGTCGCTGCCGCGTGGCATCATCCTGATTACGATCGCACGGGCACTCGGGTCGGAAGCTATGCGATCTATTCGCCGTTGAACCTCATTCTCTACAGCTTCGATGTAGCCCTTCTTCTGGCCTCCTGCGATCTCGTCGTAGTCGACGACCTCGTGACCCTTG
>JAGQUI010000960.1 GCA_020438595.1 Propionibacteriaceae bacterium
GTGCTGGTGTCGTTGCCGCAGGCGTTGGTGGCGATGAGCTGTACGGTATACACGCCGTCCTGAGCGTAGCTGTGAGCCGGCTCCGGTTCGGAGCTGGAGCTGCCGTCGCCGAAGTCCCAGGCGTAGCTAATGGCATCGAGGCTGTTGTTGGACAGGCTGAGAGTGGTTTCCCCCAGGGTATTGGCGGCGGCAAATGCCGCCTCAGGCAGGCCTCCTACGTTCACGGCGATGGATTCGGCGCTCGTCCCGGCGGCATTGCTGGCTTCCAGGGTGATGGTGTACGTGCCCGGTGCGGCAAAGGTAAAGCTGGGATTTTGCTGAGTGGAGGCCTCCGGCGTTGCGCCCGGCGCCGACCAGGCCCAGCCGGTGGTGTTGCTGCTCGACAAGTCGCCGGCCTGCACGGTGAAAGGGGCACAACCCGTAGCGGCATCCAGATCAAAGGCAGCGGTTGGGGCGGTTACAATGGTTATTTCCTGGGTGCTGGTGTCGTTGCCGCAGGCGTTGGTGGCGATGAGCTGTACGGTATACACGCCGTCCTGAGCGTAGCTGTGAGC
>JAGQUI010000961.1 GCA_020438595.1 Propionibacteriaceae bacterium
CTCGGTCTTGTCCACGAGCCGGCTGTATTTTTGGATCTCGCGTTTGTGGGTGAAGACGTAGTCGATCTTTTCAATATCTTCCGGGCGCAGCTTGTTCTGGTTCTTGCCCTCGGCATATTCGCGGTCAGCATTGATGAACAGCACCTTGTCACGCAGCGCGTCGGGCTTGCTCTTGTTGCACACCAGCACACAGGCCGGGATACCAGTGCCGTAAAACAGTCCGGGCGGCAGGCTGATGACGGCCTCGATCAGGTCGTCATTGATCAGGATCTCGCGGATCAGCTTCTCCTTGCCGCCGCGGAACAGCACGCCGTGGGGCATGATGGTGGCCATGTGGCCGTTGGGCTTGAGACTGGCCAACATGTGCTGGACGAACATCAGGTCGGCCTTTTTACCGGTCTCCGGGCACCACTCTCGGAAGCGGTGGGTGAAGGTCATGTTGGCGCGGCTGTAGTTCTGCGAGAACGGCGGATTGGCCAGCACCCGATCGAACTTTCTTACCTGGCCGTTTTCCAGGATCTGCGGATCTTCCAACGTATCCCCGTTTTCTAT
>JAGQUI010000962.1 GCA_020438595.1 Propionibacteriaceae bacterium
GTCCAGGTAGGCGGGGTCGGCGAACCCGCTGATGTCGTTGCCCACGTGGGCGCCGGCGGCGAAGCACGCCTGCGCCACGCCCGAGCGCCAGGTGTCGACGCTGAGCGGCAGGTCGAACCGAGCGGCCAGCGCTTCGACCGCGGGCACGACCCGGTCCAGCTCTTCGGACTCGGTCACCTCGTCGCCGGGTCCTGCCTTGACGCCACCGACGTCGAGGAAGTCCGCACCGTCGACGACGAGCTGTTCGGCCTTGGCCAGGAAGGCGTCGAACGCCCAGTAGCTGCCCTTGTCGTAGAACGAGTCGGGCGTGCGGTTCAAGATGCCCATCACGACAGCTCGGTGACGGATGTCGAAGGCCCGCGGCCCGAGCTCGAGGGTCGGGGCGGTCTCGATGATCCCGATGGGCGGCACCGGCGGCTCCACCGGCGAGACGCTACCCGCTCGGCCCGACCGATCCGGCCGGACCACGTGCGGTGACCTCGACGGCCCAGGGCCCGTCGCCGTCGTGGCGCACGTCCACCCACCACCCGCCGACGGCGACCGGTCCCGAAG
>JAGQUI010000963.1 GCA_020438595.1 Propionibacteriaceae bacterium
GGTCGCGACCGTGCGACCGCCGGAACGTCCGACAGGAGGAGCCACCATGAAGTACCTGATGCTCGTGTGCGTCGAACCCGGCCACCGGCCCGACCCGGACGATCCGATCCCCGACGTCGAGGAGTGGGTCGCGACGATGGACGCCAAGGGCGTTCGCCTGATCGGGGAACGCACACGGCCCGACGCCGACGCCACGACCGTCCGGGTCCGCAACCGTGAGGTCGTCGTGACCGACGGTCCGTACATCGAGACCAAGGACCTGATGGGGGGCTTCGACGTGCTCGACTGCGTCGACCTCGACGAGGCGATCGAGGTCGCGTCGAAGCACCCGATGGCGTGGGCCGGTGTGATCGAGCTGCGTCCCTTCTGGGGCGACGACGACTGATCGCCGCGACGTGACCGCCGACGGTTCACCGGAGCGCATCGCCGCGCTCTACGCCGACGCGTGGAGCCGGGTCGTGGCGACCATGATCCGGTTCACCGGCGGCAACTGGGACCTCGCCGAGGAGTGCGCGCAGGAGGCGTTCGCGCAGGCGCTGCTCACCTGGCC
>JAGQUI010000964.1 GCA_020438595.1 Propionibacteriaceae bacterium
GACATCACCTATGTGGCGACCTGGAGCGGGTTTGCCTATGTGGCCTTCGTCACCGACGTGTTCTCCCGTCACATCGTTGGCTGGCGGGTCTCCGGTTCAATGCGTACGGACCTGGTGCTGGACGCGCTGGAGCAGGCGGTGTGGGCGCGTGGCGGCGCCGAGGGTGTCATTCACCACAGCGACAGGGGTAGCCAGTACCTGTCGATCCGGTACTCCGAGCGGCTGGCGGAGGCTGGCATGGAATCCTCGGTTGGCAGCCGGGGTGACTCCTACGATAACGCTATGGCTGAGACCATCAACGGCCTGTACAAGACCGAGGTCATTCGGCCACGCGGCCCCTGGCGCACGGTGGAGGAAGTGGAATATGCCACGCTGGAATGGGTCGACTGGTTTAACAACCGCCGGCTGCTGAAGCCAATCGGTGATATCCCGCCGGTGGAACTGGAAAAGGCGTATTATCGCCAGGAGGAAGAGTCAGCCATTGCGGCCTGACTCAAGCAAATGAGTCTCCGGAATTCCCGGGGCGATTCAGTGAGGTGATGCCCCATG
>JAGQUI010000965.1 GCA_020438595.1 Propionibacteriaceae bacterium
CCACGATTGCCGCGAGGGCATTTGCGGCATGTGTGGCCTTATGATTAACGGCGTGGCGCATGGCCCCAAAGCGGCCGTCACCGCCTGCCAATTGCACATGCGCAACTTTCACGATGGCGACACCATTGTGATCGAGCCCTGGCGGGCCACGGCTTTTCTCCGTATCAAAGATTTGGTCGTGAACCGCACCGCGTTTGACCGCATTATTCAAGCCGCGGGCTATATCTCGGTCTCCACAGGCAGTGCGCCCGAGGCCAACAATACGCCCATTGCCAAGACGGAGGCCGATCTGGCCATGGATGCGGCGGCCTGCATTGGCTGCGGCGCCTGCGTGGCCGCCTGCCCCAATTCGTCAGCCATGCTCTTTACGGCGGCCAAAGCTTCGCATTTGGCACTGATGCCGCAGGGCCAGCCGGAGCGCTACGATCGCGCCGTGCTCATGGTCAACGCCATGGATGAAGAGGGCTTTGGCGGCTGCACCAACATTGGCGAATGCGAAGCCGTTTGCCCCAAAGAGATCAGCCTGGACTTTATTGCGCAGCTCAACC
>JAGQUI010000966.1 GCA_020438595.1 Propionibacteriaceae bacterium
GACGTCGACCTCGATGGTCGCGGCCGGATCGAGCAGCGTGCCCAGCATGGCGCCGTCGGCACCGAGCGCCGTGGCGTAGTTGATCTTGGCGCCGGGGACGATGTGGTACATCAGGACGTTCTTGATCGTGTCGAGGCCGACGTTGGCGACGAGCCAGTTGAAGGTCGCCTCCTCGTTGCCCTTCGGAGCGCCGAGCTCCTTGGCGAGTCGGAAGAAGGCGTAGTCCTTCGGGAGGAACACCGTGAGCGAGGCATTCGGATCGGCCGCAGCGGCGGTGAGGTCGGGGAACGCGAGCACCGCCTGGGTGACGATGTCGTAGTCGTACCACCGCTTGTCGAAGCCGTTGGCGTTGTCCTTCTTGGCGTCGGAGAGGAGGATGTCGGCGAGGGTGGGCTTGGTGCTCGCCGACGCTGTTGCCGGGGCGGCGGCGACGACGCCGAACATGGCGGCGAGGCCGACGAGGAGGGTCTTGCGCATGTGGAACTCCTGGATTGGTCTGGGACGTGACCGCCGTGCGACGGCCCACCCGCTCTACGGAGCGACCGATG
>JAGQUI010000967.1 GCA_020438595.1 Propionibacteriaceae bacterium
TCGCGAGGCCGCCCTGCTGCTTGAAGGCCATCGCCACCGCGATCAGCAGCGGCCCGGCCACGAACGCCGACCACCAGCGCGGCCAGCGCAGCACCACCCAGATCGCGGCGAGGGTGGCGGCGACCATCGGCGCGTCGTTGTGGGCCGCGCCGAGGAAGTGGAGCACGAGCAGCGGGTTGAGCACGCCGAGCCAGACGGCCCCGCGTCGCGGCCGGCCGAGCAGCGCCGCGATCCGCGGCACCAGCACCAACATCGCCGCCACGGCCAGGATGGCCGGCACGCGCATCGCGATGACGGACCAGTACGGCTGCGCCCCACTCGCCACCACGACCAGTTCGTTGAGCCGCAGCGTCAGCGGGGGATAGGCGACCCCGCTGCCGGACCAGAGCGGGTCGACCAGGTAGGCGAACGGCCCGCCGGAGGTGGCGAGGCCGACGTGGTACGGGTTCTCGCCGACCGACAGCGTCCAGCCCAGGTCGGCGTAGAGCACGGCGTCCGGACTGAGCACCGGCGGCACCAGCAGCAGTGGGAGGCTCCACAGGCTGAGG
>JAGQUI010000968.1 GCA_020438595.1 Propionibacteriaceae bacterium
TCTGGGCGCCGGAGCCCATGATGACCAGGACGCGGTCGGCCTCCGGGTGGCCGTGGTACTCGACGAGGGAGTAGCTGCGTCCGCTGATCGCGGCGAACTCCTCCATCGCGGTCGCGACGATCCCCGGTACTTCGTCGTAGTACTTGTTCGATGCCTCCCGGCCCTGGAAGTAGGTGTCCGGGTTCTGCGCGGTGCCGCGGATGTAGGGGTGCTCCGGGGACAGCGCCCGGCGCCGGTGCGCGCGGACCAGTTCCTTGGGCACGTACTCCAGCAGCTGGGCGTCGGTGAGCAGCTCGACGGAGTTCTCCTCGTGGCTGGTGCGGAAGCCGTCGAAGAAGTGCACGAACGGCACCCGCGAGCGCAGCGTGGCCAGCTGGGCGATCGCCGCGGTGTCGTGGGCCTCCTGCACGCTGGAGGAGCTGAGCATCGCGAAGCCGGTCTGCCGCACGGCCATCACGTCCTGGTGGTCGCCGTAGATGCTCAGGCCCTGGGCGGCCAGCGAGCGGGCCGCCACGTGCAGCACGGTGGACGTGAGCTCGCCGGCGAT
>JAGQUI010000096.1 GCA_020438595.1 Propionibacteriaceae bacterium
GTCCGCGATCGACCAGCGTGAACCGGCCCTGAAATGGCACCAGGGGGCCGCTGGATATCCGAGCGGCCCCCTGGGCGAACTTGATGACGGGATCGGGCCGCCACCCCCCAGATGAGTACGCACTCAGGATACTGGATTCCAACGATTCAATCGACGGCGTGAGCGCGTCGTTGCCGAATTGTTAGAAAAGGTGCACAGGAACCTGAGGAAACCCGGCAACAGTGCGGCCCTTCGGGGCAACACCCCGGGCAACACCGCCTCGCGAGGCTGATCCCATGGACGCGCGGCGGGCGCTGGTGGCGCTGAACGAGGAGTGGCGGAGCCTGGCCCGGACGGGGGCGCCGGGCTGGGGGCACCGCGAGCCCGCGCTCGCCGCCGCGTCCGACCTGGCCAGCGTGCTCGCGCTGATCCGCGAGCGACCCGACCCGGTGCTCGCCGCGCTGCTGCGGCTCGGCGCCTCGGGCGACGAACTCGCGTACCGCGTCGTGCTGCAGACCATGCTGGGCAAGCTCGTCCTGTTGTGCGCCGGCCGGGTCGAACTCCTGCCGGAGGCGATCTCGGAGCTGTGGCTGGCCATCGTCGAGTACCCGCTCGCCCGCAGGCCGCGGGCCATCGCCGCCAACCTCGCCTGGACGGTGCGTGGCCGGCTGCCGCGCGCCGAGCCCGTCCGGCCGGTGCCTGAGCTCGACCCGGTCGCCCCCCAGCCGGAACCGGACGCGTCCGGCACCCTCGGCGAGGCCCGGCGGCTCGGGCTGATCGATGAGCCCACCCACCGCACGCTCTGGACGGTGTACGTCGCCGGACTGACCAGCGCCCAGGCCGCCGCCCGGCTGGGCACCACGCCGGAACTGGTGCGCTGGCGCTGCTCGCGGGCACTGCGCCGGCTCGCCAGCCACGCCGAACTCCTCGCCGCATGAGCGGCGGCCGCCCCGCGGGAGGCGGTAGCGTGCCGCCATGCCCACAGCGCTCATCACCGGTGCCACCGCCGGCATCGGGGCCGCCTTCGCCCGCGCGCTCGCCGCCCGCGGCGACGACCTCGTCCTGGTCGCCCGTGACACCGACCGGCTCGCCGAGGCCGCGGCCCGGCTCAGCGAGGAACACGGCGTCGCAGTGGAGACGATCCGGGCCGACCTGTCTGTCCACGACGACGTCCTCACGGTCGCGAACCGGCTCGAGGACGCGGACCGGCCGGTCGACCTGCTGGTGAACAACGCCGGTTTCGGCATGCACCACAAGCTGCTCGACCCCGACGTCGACCGCCACGAGTACGCCATCCAGGTGATGTGCGTGGCCGTGCTGGTCCTGGGCGGGGCGGCCGGTCGCGCCATGCGGGCCCGCGGCCACGGCCGGATCATCAACCTCGCCTCGCTGGCGGCCTGGCTGACCAACGGCAACTACTCCGCGGTGAAGTCGTGGGTGCGGGTGTACTCCGAGGGCCTCGCCAACGAACTGCACGGCAGCGGGGTCACGGTGACCGCGCTGTGCCCGGGCTGGGTGCGCACCGAGTTCCACGAGCGCGCGGGCATTCGCACCTCGGCGATCCCCGACTGGGTGTGGGTGGACGCCGACCGCTGCGTCGCCGAGGCCCTCGACGACGCGGGGAAGGGGCGGGTCGTCTCGATACCCACCCGGCGCTGGAAGGTGGCCCGGTTCGTGGCCGACCTGGTGCCGCGCAGTGCCGTGCGCTGGGCGTCCCGGCTGCTCAGCGCGAGCCGCGACTGAGTCCGGGAGCCGCCGTTCCGCGTCGGACGCGGCCGTTCCGCGTCGGGCGCCGCCGTCCCGCACCGCGAGCCTCCGCCCGCGTCGAGGCCACCGTCCGGACAAGGGCGCTCGACCGCGAACAGGGGCTCTCGACGGGCCTGAATCCCCGACGGGTATCGGGACCACCGACGGGGAGGGGTGACCACTCGCCGCTGGTTGCGCCACAATGGCGGAATCCATACCGAGAGGAATCGGGTGAGCGAACCGAAGCTGAACAGGTACACCTCGGCGGCACCGGGCACCGCGCGGTTCGTCGCGCAGCACCTGGTCATGAAGCCGTACATCTGGTCGGCGCTGTCCGTGCACGAGCACGGCGTTCGCAACCTGGCCGACCTGAAGCCGCCCTTCGTCGTGATCGCCAACCACTCCAGCCACCTCGACGCGCCCCTGATCTACGGTGCGCTGCCGCGCCGGCTCTCCCGGAACCTCGCCGCGGCCACGGCCGGCGACTACTTCTTCAACAACTGGTACAAGGCGCTGCCGACGCAGCTGTTCTTCAACTCGTTCCCCGTGCAGCGGCAGGGCCAGGCCAACCGCACCGGGCACCGCGGACTGGCCGCCCGGCTCGTGAACGACGGCGTGCCGATCCTGATCTTCCCGGAGGGCACCCGGTCGCGAACCGGCGCGATGGCGAACTTCACCCCGGGCGCCGCCGCCCTGAGCATCTCCCGCAACGTGCCCGTGCTGCCGATCGCGCTGGTCGGTGCCTACGCCGCCATGCCGTACGGCGCGAACGTGCCGGTGCCGGGTCGTCCGCACGTCCACGTGGTGTTCGGACGCCCGCTGCGCGCCGCCCCCGGTGAGATCGCCCACCAGTTCTCCGAGCGCCTGCACCGCTACGTCGTCGAGATGCACGACACGACCGCCCGCGCCTACGGAATGCCCACGCAGGCAGACTTCGCCCGCGCGGTCGCCCTGCGTGCCGCGGCGGCCCAGGCCGAGCGCGCCGCCGCCGCCCTGCAGGCAGAGAAGGTCACCGGCGTCACCGCGCTGGCACCGCCCGAGGCGGACCCGGAGCCGGCCGGGCCTCGGGAGCAGGTCGTCGTCCAGCCACTGGCCCCGCCGGACCCGGTGCCTCCGCTGGATCCGCCGGACGCGGCCGCCGTCCTCCCGCTCGAGCCCCCGGACCCGGTCGCGGTCGTGCCGCTGGAACCGCCGGAGCCCATCGAGTCCGAGAGCCCCGCCTGACGCCACCGTCCTCGACCTCGCGCGACGCGGTGCCGCGTAGCGTCGCGGCCCTGGCGTGGCGTCGCCGTCCCGGCTCAGCCGGCGGCGAGCACCGCGGCCAGGCTCGTCGTACGCCGCCGGGCGACCGCGACCGCACTCGCGACGAGGGCGAGCAGCAGCCAGCCGACCAGCACGAACAGGGAGACGGCCGCTCCGCTCGACTCGGTGACGACCGCGCGGATCGCGTCCAGCGCCGGCGTCAACGGAGAGAAGGGACGCAGCGCCGCGAACAGCGCGGGCGCGGCCCCCACCAGCGCGGACGCCGCGGTCAGTACGGCGAACAGCACCGAGATGAGCCGGCCGAGGCCGCCCAGCCAGGCCACCAGCGCGTGGTTGATCACCACGAACGTGGCGCCGGCCAGCAGCAGCACGCCGGTCACGGCCAGCCACTTCTGCGGCGAGAGGTCCAGGCCGAACTGCGCGAGCCCGGCGACCACCAGCGCCTGCACACCCACCACGACCAGGCCGGGCAGCAGCGAGCGTCCGATCAGCACCGCGGTCGGATCGGCGGAGTTCAGCAGGCCGGCCGGGATCGCCTTCACCACCGAGTAGGTGGCCAGGGCCCCGAGCCACAGCGCGAGCACCAGCACCAGGCTGATCCAGCCCACGTTCGGGTCGGCGAGGCCGGAGAGCGTGGACGTGTCCACCGGCGCGGCGACCGCCGTGGACAGGTTCTCCCTGTCGGACTTGGTGTAGTGCGGCAGCTGGTCCTTGCCGTCCGCGATCCCGTCCGCCATCTCACGCATGCCGTCGGCGAGGTCCTGGCTGCCGGACGATGCGGTGTACAGCCCTGCGCTGAGCTCGTCGGTGCCCGCGGCGAGCTGGCTCGCACCGTCCGCGGACTTCGCGATGCCGTTCACCAGCGCCGGCATGCCGTCGGCCAGCTCGTCGGTGCCCGCGGCGAGCTTGTTGCCGCCCTTGATCAGCTTCTTCAACTGCTTGGTGGTGGACTTCACGTCCGGCAGCGAGCTCGAGACCTGGCTGGACAGCTGGGACAGGCCCCCCGCGACGGCTGCCGAGCCGCTGAGCAGGCTCTGCCCCGTGTTCGGGTCGCTCTGGTCGAGACCGTCGGCGGCGCCGTTGAGCGCCTGCTGGGTCGCGGTCATCGAGGCGATGCAGACCTGTGCGCCCGTGACCAGTTCCGCGGGCGTGTTGCCGGTGTCGACGGTGGGGCACACCTGGCCAACCGTGCCGCGCAGCGCGGCCTCGCTCACCGCGCCTTGGCTGTACCCGGCCAGCGCCTGGGTCACGGCCGTCGCGCCCTGGCCGGCCTGGGCGGCGCCGGTCTGCAGCCCCTGCTGGTAGGTGGACAACCCGGACGCGATGCCGGTCGCGCCCTGGCTCAGTTGCGCCAGGCCGTCGGCGAGCTGCACCTGCTGGGGCAGCGATTCGATGGTCTGCTGCGCGAGCTGGTTGGCGCCGTCCACGTAGTCGCCGACGCCGTTGGAGAGCTTGCGCACGTCGGACGGCAGGGATGAGGTCTGGTTGGCCATCGTGTTGAGCCCGGTGGCGAGCTGCAGCTGTCCGGTGTACAGCTGCTGCGAGCCGTCCGCCGCGTCGGAGATGCCGTTGGCGAGCTTCTGCGTGCCGTCGGCGAGCTGGTCGGCACCGTCGGCCATGGTCACGAACTGCTTGCCCATGTCGTTGAAGCCGATGTAGATCTGCGTCAGGTACGCCTCGGTGAGCGTCGAGTTCAGCATGGACGCGGCCTCGCTCGCGACCAGGCGGCCGAGCGTGGCGTCCGCGACCCCTGCGACCGGGGACGTGTACACCTGGATCGTCGCCTGCTCGGCGACCGCGCCGTCGTTCTCGGAGAACGAGGTGGCGGCGGCGGAGAAGTTCTCCGGGATCACCACCATCGCCGCGTACTCCCCGGTGGCCAGGCCGGCCCGGGCGTTCTCCTCGGTCTGCAGCACCCAGTTGAGGTTCTCGGTGCGGTCGGAGTCGACCAGGTTGGCGGTGAGCTGCCGGCCGAGCGGGGTGTACTGGCCGTCGATCGTGACCGGCTCGTCGAGGTTGACGATCGCCGCCTGCACGGTGTTCAGGCGGGTGTCGGAGTTCACGCCGGCCAGCAGGAAGCCGCCGGCCACCAGGATCGGCACCAGCACCAGCCCGATCAGGGTGTACCAGCGGGCCGGCGCCGAGTTCACCTTTTCGACGTTCATCGGGTCGCTCCTTCCAGAACGAGGTGTGAGGGCAGCTTGATCACCTGGTAGGGCACGGGCAGCTGCGCCTCGAGTTCAGAGCCGGGCAGGACGCCGAGCACCCACGTGATGGGGGCGTCCGCGCCGGGTTCGGCGGCTGCGGCGAGGGCCTCGTGCAGGGACCGGTCCTGCGCCGCGGAGAGTTCGTCGGCGGAATCCACGCAGACCAGGCCGCCGGTCCGGCGCGCCAGCACCGCGTCGAAGTGGGCCACGGACGGGCCGAGCACCGGGGCGAGGCCGCGGACGACCGGCCCCTCCTCGGGCAGCACGTGGCCGAGCACCTTCAGGGTGCCGCCGGTGAGTTCGACCCGTCCGGCCAGCGCCAGCAGCAGGGCTCGCCGCGGGGCGTGTTCGCCCTCGATCACCAGCACCTCGCCGGGCTCGAGCCGCACGTCCACGTCCGCGAACAGCGTCCGCTCGCCCACCTGCGCGGTGAGCCCCTCGCCGACGACGGCCGCGGTGTCGCCCGGGGCCGGCCAGTCGGCCAGCCGCACCTGGCGGGTCAGCGACTCGCCCTCGATATCGAGCACCGGCAGCCGCTTGTCCAGCCACGCGGGCAGCCACCACGCGTGCCGGCCGAGCAGCTTCATCACGGCGGGCACCAGGGTCATCCGGACGACGAAGGCGTCCAGCGCAACCCCGACCGCGAGCGCGAACGCGATCGGTTTGATCGCGCCCTCGCCGGAGGGCACGAAGAACGCGAAGACGGAGAACATGATCAGGGCCGCGGCGACCACGACCTTGGCCGAGTGGACGAAGCCGTCCTCGACCGAGCGGGTGGTGTTCCCGTGCACGAACTCCTCGCGCATCCGGGAGACGAGGAACACCTCGTAGTCCATGGCGAGGCCGAACAGCAGGCCCATCATGATGATCGGCAGGAAGCTGATCACCGGGCCCGCCTCAGGCAGGTTGATCACTTCCTTGAAGTAGCCGTGGTTGAACACCAGCACGGTCGCGCCGAACGCACCGCCGACGCTGAGCAGGTAGCCGGCGGCGGCCTTGATCGGCACCCAGATCGAGCGGAACACCATCGTCAGCAGCACCAGGGACAGGCCGACCACGAAGATGCCGAACGGCAGCAGGGCGGCCTGGAGGCGGTTGGTCACGTCGATCTGGACGGCCGTGAAGCCGGTGATCGCGGTGTCGATGCCGCATTCGGCCTGCCAGTAGTCGTGGCGGTCGCGCAGCCGCTGCACGAGATCGGCGGTGGCCGGGTCGTCAGGCCCTGTGGTGGGCACGATCTGCACCATGCCGGTGTCGGCATTGCTGTTCGGCACGGCGGCCGCGACCATCCGCACACCGGGGATCTGCGTGATGTCGTTGCGCAGGCAGTCCATGATCTCGAGCGGGTCGTCGGACTCGACGATCGAGCCGGTCAGGACCAGCGGGCCGTTGAAGCCGATACCAAAGGTGCGGCTGATCTCGTCGAACGTCTCCCTGTCCTGGGTGCCGGGCAGCGAGCGTCCGGACGTGGGCAGTGCGAGGTAGAGATCCTTCGTCGGCAACGCCAGCGCGCCCAGCCCGACCAGCACGATCACGATCGTCACGACCGGCCACCTGGTGACGACGCCCACCCACCATGCGGACGGGTTGAACCTCCCCTTCGCTTCCGACTTGTCAGAATCTCCTTCGCCTATAGCCGCTTGAGATTCTGACAACTCGGTGGCGGGGGTCGGGGACGCGGCCTTCGCGGCGGCCTTGCGGGACTTCCGCGTCCCGTTCCTGGGCCGCAGCCGCTCCCCGGCGAAGCCCATGAACGCGGGCAGCAGGGTGAGCGCGAGCAGCACCTCGATCGCGACCGTGACCGCGCCGAAGACGCCCATCACGGTGAGGAACGGGACGTTGGAGATGCTCAGCCCGACCAGCGCGATCACGACGGTGAGGCCGGCGAACACCACCGCCGAGCCGGCGGTGCCGACCGCGCGGGCTGCCGACTCCTCGGCGTCCATGCCGCCGGCGAGTTGGTCGCGGTGGCGGGAGAGGATGAACAGCGCGTAGTCGATGCCGACCGCGAGGCCGAGCATGATCGCGAGGATCAGGGTGGTGGAGCTGATCGTGATCACGCCGGCGGCGATCTGCACGATCAGGATGCCCGCGCCGACGCCGGCGATCGCCGTCCCGATCGGCATCATCGATGCGACGACCGAGCCGAGCGTGACCAGCAGCACGATCAGGGCGACCACTAGGCCCAGGGCCTCGACGACACTGATCGTAGGCACGTGGATCGAGAAGACCTCGCCGCCGACCAGCACGGTGGCGCCGGGCAGGGTCTCGGTCAGGCTGTCCGCGGTCTCGGTGAGCAGTTCCCGCTGGTCGTCGGTGAAGGTGGACGAGCTGCCCTCCACCCGGATGGTCGCGCGGCCGCTGCGGGAGTCGGCGCTGATCAGGCCCTCGATGTGGTCGTTGTACGGGCCGATCACGCCGTTGACCCAGGGCAGGTCCTCCTCGAGCCGGCTCTCCCAGGCCTCGATCTCCGCCCGCACGTCCTTGTCGGTGATCAGCTGCCCCTCGGGGGCCGTGATCAGGACGGTCGCCGTCGCGTCCGCGGCCTCGGGGAAGGTGACCCGGAGCTGGTTCAGGGCGACCGTGGATTCGGCGCCGGGAATCTCGAAGGCGTCGTCGAATTGTCCCCCGACGGTCGCGGCGAGCGTACCGAGCAGGGCCAGGACGACCAGCCAACCGGCCAGCACCCGACCACGGCGGCGGTAACTCGCCCGGCCGATCCGATACAGGAACGACGACACCTGATCCCCTTTCGCGACAGTACGCGATACAGAACTGTATCCGATACAGTGACGTATCCGATACACTGCTGTATCAAGCAGGAGGAGGGCCACGAGGAGGTGCAGGCATGACCACCCCGGTGAGCGTCCGCCGACAGCACACCCGCGACCGGCTGATCGACGCCGCCACCGAGCTGTTCGCGGAGAAGAGCATCGAGGGCGCCAGCGTCGAGGAGATCAGCGAGCGCGCGGGGTTCACCCGCGGGGCGTTCTACTCCAACTTCGAGAGCAAGGACGAGCTCTGCCTCGAGATCGTGCGGCAGCGTGGTGAGCAGTTGCTGGAGACCACCCGGCGAGCGCTGTCGGTGATCCCCGACGCCCCGGTCAACGCCCAGTGGCTGGAGGAGATCATCGCCAAGGTGGTGGCGGTGCTCGACGTCGGGTTCACCCTGGACGACAACTGGGTGCTGGTGCGCGAGGAGCTGCGCCTGTACGCCTACCGGAACCCGAGCTTCCGTCCCGCGCTGGTCGAGATCGAGCGCGACACCAACACCCTCGCCGCGGAGGCGCTCGCCGGTTCGCTCTCCTGACACGGCGCGCACCTGGAGCTACCGCCTGACCCGCCGCTGCTCACCCCCGATCCGTAGTGCGAGCCCACCCGGCTGGATTCCATCCTCACC
>JAGQUI010000969.1 GCA_020438595.1 Propionibacteriaceae bacterium
AGGTCACCGATCCGGCACACTACGGGCTGCGCGGCCTCACCGGGCTGGTCGCCGAGGCCGGCGGCACGCTCGAGGTGCTGTCCGCTCCCGGCGCTGGCACCACGGTGCATCTGGAGGTGGACAGACGATGAGGGTCACAACGATCCGGGTCGTGGTGGTCGACGACCATGCCGTCGTCCGTGCGGGTCTGGAGCAGCTGCTGGCCGCGGTGGAAGACATCGAGGTGGTGGCCCAGGGCAGCGACGGCGCCGAGGCCGTCGAGCTGGCCCGCGAGCATCGTCCCGACCTGGTGCTGATGGACCTGCAGATGCCGGGCGTGGACGGGGTGGCTGCGACACGGAGCATCGTCGCCGACGAGCTGTCGCAGGTGCTGGTGCTGACGTCGTACTCCGACGGCGAGCGGATCGTCGCGGCACTCGACGCCGGCGCGATGGGCTATCTGCTCAAGGACGCGGACCCCGACGACATCCTGGCCGGGATCCGCGTCCGGCGCGATGGGCTATCTGCTCAAGGACGCGGACCCCGACGACATCCTGGCCGGGATCCG
>JAGQUI010000970.1 GCA_020438595.1 Propionibacteriaceae bacterium
TGGTGGTACTACCTGCCGTCGGGCATCGGCATCGTGCTGGTGGTGCTGGCGTTCACCTTGGTCGGGCGCGCGATGGAGGAGATCCTCGATCCGCGGTTGCGTGAGCGGGGTCGCTGATGTCGTTGCTCGAGCTCCGCGATCTGCACATCACCTATCGCTCCGAGCGCGGAGCGGTGCCGGCCGTGCGCGGCGTCGACCTGTCGATCGAACCGGGCGAGACGGTGGGCCTCGCCGGCGAGTCCGGGTGCGGCAAGTCGACGATCGCCGGTGCGGTGCTGCGACTGCTGCCCCGCGAGACCGACATCGGCGGCAGCATCCTGCTCGACGGCGAGGACGTGATGGCGATGAAGCCGGGACGGCTGCGGGCGGTGCGGTGGACCAGTGCGGCGATCGTGTTCCAGGGTGCGCTGCACTCGCTCAACCCGGTGCACCGGATCGGCCGCCAGATCGGCGAGGCGATCACGACCCACGAGCCCGGGGTGTCCGACGACGAGGTACAGCGCCGGGTCGGCGACCTCCTGGAGCAGGTGGGCCTGCCACGGCAGC
>JAGQUI010000971.1 GCA_020438595.1 Propionibacteriaceae bacterium
CGCCTACGTCATCACGACGTCGCTCTACGCCTACGCCTTCGGGTCCTACGGCGCGACGTTCCTGTCCAGCGGGTCCCAGGGAGCCGGGGCCCACGTCCTGATCTCGGCGGCGATCGTGGTGATCACGGCGCTCAACGTGCTGAGCGCCAAGCTGATCGCCGCGGCCGAGGACTACATCGTGGTGGCCAAGATCACGATCCTCGTGGCGTTCGTGTCGTACGCGATGTTCCGGACGGACCTCAGCGCGTCGGGCCCCTCGCACTGGGAGAGCCCGGCCTCGCTCGTGGCCGGCGGCATGTTGGTGTTCGTCGCCTACGAGGGCTTCGAGCTGATCGCGAACGCGGCCGGCGACATCCGGGACCCCCGCCGGACGATCCCGCGGGCGCTCTACACCTCGGTCCTGTTCACGATCGTGCTCTACATGCTCGTGGCCGTCGTGACCGTCGGCCTCCTCAGCGCGGCCGAGATCGTCAGGGCCGCCGACTTCGCCCTCGCCGAGGCGGCGCAGCAGGTGTGGGGCGGCGTCGGCTTCAACCTGATCGTCG
>JAGQUI010000972.1 GCA_020438595.1 Propionibacteriaceae bacterium
TACGCCGACAACCGGGGTAAGGGAGGCGCGCTCAAGTACGGCTTCGCACATATCGCCCGGCACTACCCGGGGCAGGACGTGGTGTGTGCCGATTCCGACGGCCAGCACGCGGTGGTGGACATTCTGCGGGTCGGGCGCGCCGTGCATCCGGGTGCGATGGTGTTGGGTGTCCGTGCCTTCGCCGGACGGGTGCCCGCCCGCAGTCGCATCGGCAACCTGATCACGCGATGGGCGTTTCGCGCCGCCAGCGGCGTCGACGTCAGCGACACCCAGACCGGGCTGCGCGGCTACCCCTCGGCCGCATTGCCCTGGCTGTGCGGCGTGGCGGGCGACCGCTTCGAGTATGAGCTCAACCTGCTGCTGCGCGCCCGCGAGGCCGGCTGGACCATCGACGAGGTGCCCATCGCCACCATCTACCTCGCCGGCAATGAGTCGTCGCACTTTCGTCCGCTGGTCGACTCGCTGCGCATCTACCTGCCCCTGCTGGCCTTCTCGGCCTCATCGCTGGTGGCCTTCGGTGTCGACTTCGTGACCCTGCTGTTGT
>JAGQUI010000973.1 GCA_020438595.1 Propionibacteriaceae bacterium
CGAGGTTCTCGTGGCGGCTGATCCATTCCAGGGTGGCGAGAGCTCGTTGGGTGGGAGCGGGGATGGAGAAGCGGGCGGGGTCGAAGCTGTCGAAGGTCTTGCCGGCAGGGAACGCGGCTTTGCGGCGGCGGACCTCAATGGTGGAGGCGTCTCGGCCGGTGGCTTCTTCTTCGAGCAGGACTCGGACGATCTCGGCGGGGTCCCAGCGTTGGGCTTTGGCGGTCGCGACCACGTCGGCGACGGTGCGGCGGATGTAGGGCATCCGTAGCCGCCGGCACAACCGGTCGATCTCCTCCAGCGCGGTGGTGTTGGTGGTGGTCATGGCCGCCCGCTGAGGGTGGAGGCGAAGCGGTCAAGGTCGGCGCTGATCTCGGCAAGGGTGAACAACCCGAAGCTGTATCGGTGCATCGAGGCGGCGAGATGGGGATCAGACGCGAGCCAGTCGCGCAGCCATTGCAGCGCTTCGGCGATCTCGATCGCGTCCGCAGGGTCAACGGCGATGGGTTCGCTCACGGCTGGTCTCCATCGCTGGGGGTGCCGATG
>JAGQUI010000974.1 GCA_020438595.1 Propionibacteriaceae bacterium
ATCGCAAGGAACGCGCCCAGGCGCTGGTAAAAGCCGGCGTGGACATGCTGGTGATCGACACCGCGCACGGTCACTCGAAGATGGTGCTCGATACCGTCAAGCAGATGCGCAAGCTGTTTCCCGAGCTGCTCATTGTGGCCGGCAACGTCGCTACCGCTGCCGGCGTGCGCGATCTGATCAAGTGCGGCGCCGACGTGGTGAAGGTCGGCGTGGGCCCGGGCTCCATCTGCACGACCCGCATCGTGGCGGGCGTGGGCGTCCCCCAGATTACCGCGATCATGGACTGCGCCGCTGCCGCCGAAGAGATGGGTGGCAAGATCATTGCCGATGGCGGCGTCAAGTTCTCCGGCGACGTGGTCAAGGGCATGGCCGCCGGCGCTCACGCGATCATGATCGGCTCGCTGCTGGCCGGAACCGATGAGTCGCCCGGTGAGCTCATCCTCTATCAGGGCCGCTCCTTCAAGATGTATCGCGGCATGGGCTCGCTCAGCGCCATGGCCCAGGGATCGCGCGATCGCTACGGACAGGAAAAAGTCGTCGAGG
>JAGQUI010000975.1 GCA_020438595.1 Propionibacteriaceae bacterium
CGACCGGATCCTCAGCGAGCGCGGCACGCTCTTCCTGGTGGCCGCCGACCACCCCGCGCGTGGTGCGCTGGCCTCGGGTGGCAACAGCATGGCGATGGCCGACCGGCGCTCCCTGCTGGCCCGGCTGGTGGAGGCACTCGCGCACCCCGACGTCGACGGCGTGCTCGGCACTCCCGACGTCGTGGAGGAGCTGCTGCTGCTCGGCGCTCTCGACGACAAGGTCGTCATCGGCTCGATGAACCGCGGCGGCCTCGACGGCGCGACCTGGACGATGGACGACCGGTTCACCGGCTACGACGCGGCGAGCATCGCGGCCAACCGCCTCGAGGGCGGCAAGATGCTGCTGCGGATCGACGACCACGACGCCGGCACGGCCGGGACGCTCGAGGGCTGTGCCGACGCGGTCAGCGAGCTCGCCGCGCACGGGCTGGTGGCGATGGTCGAGCCGTTGCCCTACTACCGCCAGCCCGACGGACGCCTGACGCTGCTGCGGGACACCCCGTCGCTGGCGCGGGCGATCACGGTCGCCAGCGGCCTCGGC
>JAGQUI010000976.1 GCA_020438595.1 Propionibacteriaceae bacterium
CCACCGGCCCGATGACGCTGGACGTCAATGACGTGATCTTCAAGGGCCTGGACGTGCAGGGCATCTACGGCCGGCGCATCTTCGAGACCTGGTACAAGATGGCGGCGATGCTCCAGAGCGGGCTGGACGTCAGCCCGATCGTCACCCACCGCATGCCGGCGGAGCGGTTCGACGAGGCGTTCGCCGCCGTCGGCCACGGCGAGTGCGGCAAGGTCATCCTCGACTGGAACTGAACGCGCTCGCGGCGGGGATCACCGCCACGCAGCGTGCCCCGGGTGGCCCCGCCCGTGACCTGCACCCCAAGTGCCAACTACCATGTGCCGCCACGGCACCGGGAGGGCAGTTGGGGTACGCACTAGGGATCGATCTCGGCACCACCTTCACGGCCGCGGCCGTGATGCGCGGCGACCGGGCCGAGATCATGCCGCTGGGCAACCACGCCGCCACCGTGCCCACGATGGTGTTCCTGCGCGAGGACGACCGGGTGCTCATCGGCGACGCCGCCGAACGGCGTGGGGTGGCCGAGCCGGCCCGCCTGG
>JAGQUI010000977.1 GCA_020438595.1 Propionibacteriaceae bacterium
CGGGGCAAGCTTCGTTGCCATCGCCGCAGACCATGAATTCGCTCAATTGCTCGCAGCAGATGATGACGCTTTGGACGCATTTTGTCAGGAATGCCGCCAGTCCGGCACGGCGGCGGCGGATATCGAGACGCAGGAAAAGAAGGGCTATGACACCGGCGTCTCGGTGATCCACCCGTTCACCGGTGCCAAGCTGCCGTTGTTCGTCGCCAATTTCGTACTGATGGATTATGGCACCGGCGCGGTGATGGCCGTGCCCGCGCACGACCAGCGCGACCTTGATTTCGCGCGCAAATATATGCTCGCCACGCCGCGCGTTGTCTCACCCGATGGCGAGGATGCACCGATTGGCGACGAAGCCTATACGGGGCCGGGTACGCTCATCAATTCCGATTTCATCAATGGCATGGACGTGGAAGCCGCCAAGGCCGCTGTCATCGCACGCGCCGAGGCTGAGGGCTGGGGGCAGGGCACCACCGTGTGGCGGCTGCGCGACTGGGGCGTGTCGCGCCAGCGTTATTGGGGCACGCCAATCCCGTT
>JAGQUI010000978.1 GCA_020438595.1 Propionibacteriaceae bacterium
ATCGCTGTAGCGGATGGCGAGGTACTGGACCCCGCGATCGGAGTGATGCACGAGCCCGTCGAGGGCGCCCGCACGCTTCCAGAGCGCCATCTCCAGCGCCGTCAGCGCAAGGTCCGTGTGCAGCGACCGTGCGGCGTCCCACCCGACGATGTAGCGCGCGTACACGTCGAGGATGAACGCCACGTAGACCCAGCCCGTGTGCGTCTTCACGTAGGTCAGGTCGGCCACCCAGAGCTGGTTCGGGGCCGTCGCGGTGAAGTCGCGCTCGACCAGGTCCCTCGGGCGCTCGAGCGCGTCGTCGGGCACCGTGGTCCACACCTTCTTGCCGCGCACGACGCCACGCAGGCCGAGCTTGCGCATCAGGCGCGCCACCGTGCAGCGCGCCACCTCGATTCCCATTCGCTGGAGCTGCTTCCAGATCTTGCGGACGCCGTAGACGCGGTAGTTGTCGTCGTACGCCTTGCGGATCGCCGCGCAGAGCTCAGCGTCCCGCTTCGCCCGCGCCGACTGCGGACGCTTCTTCGCCGCGTAGTAC
>JAGQUI010000097.1 GCA_020438595.1 Propionibacteriaceae bacterium
TGCTGGCGGGCCTGCAGCAGCGGGTCGTCCGGGCGCGGGAACGGGATCTTGTCGATGATCACCAGCCGGCACGTGTCGCCGGGCACGTCGATGCCCTGCCACAGCGACAGCGTGCCGAACAGGGACGCCTCCTCGTCGGTCAGGAACTCCGACGTCAGCCGGGTCAGGTGCGCGTCCCCCTGGCAGAGCACCAACCGCTCGGGCACGTGCTCGCGGCAGTACCGGGCGGCGGCCTCGGCGGCCCGCTGGGACGCGAACAGGCCCAGCGTCCGGCCGTCCGCGGCCCACAGCAGCTCGGCGATCTCGGCCAACACCTCGGGGCTGGTCCCGTCCCGCGTCGGCGGCGGCAGCTGCCGGGCGACGTAGAGGATGCCCTGCGCCCGGTAGTCGAACGGTGAGCCGACGTCCACCCCGCGCCAGTCGTCGGCGCCCTCGGCACCCAGGCCCATGGACGCAGCCACCGAGCCGAAGTCGCCCCCGATCTTCAGCGTGGCCGAGGTGAGCACCACCGGATGGTTCTCGAACACCTGGTTGCGCAGCAGCCCCGCCACCGAGAGCGGCGCGCAGTTCACCTGCCGGCCGAACCGCTCCGACTCCGAGACCCAGACCACGTCGTGCTCGTCCAGCTTCGCCATCCGCTCGGCGATGTCGAGGACCTCCTGCGCCGCGGCCTGGGCCTGCCGCCGGTCGGTCTCGTCGTCCTTGCCGCCGGCCAGCCCGGTGATCGCGGCGCGCGCGGCCGCCCGGACCACGCGCAGTGCCGCCACCACCTCGCCGTCCGGATCGGTCGTCCGGCCCACCTCCGCGGCGTCCAGGCCCAGCTGGAGCGCGTCGCCCGCGTCGAGGAAGTCCCCACCGGCGTCGTCGCCGAGCCAGGTCAGGCAGCGCCGCGCCACCCGCTCCACCTGCGCCGGGCTCAGTTCCACGGACGCCGCTCCGGTGACCCGGCTGACCAGCTCGTGCGCCTCGTCGATCACCAGCGCCTCGAACTCGGGCAGCGCCGTGCCGCCGTGCAGCGCGTCCACAGCCAGCAGCGCGTGGTTCGTGACGACGAGCTGGCTCTCCCGCGCCCGCATCCGGGACTTCTCCACCAGGCACTCGGCGCCGAACGGGCAGCGCTGCGCACCCAGGCACTCCCGCACCGGCACCGACACCTGGGCCCAGGCGGCCGGCGTGTGCGCAGGGGCGTCGTCGCGGTCGGCCAGCCGGCCCGCCCCGGCCTCGTCCTCGGCCCAGCGGCGCAGCGCCACGACCTCTGCCCCGACCCCGGTCGCCTCGCCCGGTTCGGGCAGCAGGGCGTCCTGCTCGGCGCCCTGGCCGTCACGGACGCGGAGCAGGCAGGCGTAGTTCGTGCGGCCCTTCAGGATCGCGTGGCTCACGGTCTCGCCGGACACCCCCTCGCACGCCTCCACGGCGGCCGGGATGTCCTTGGTGGCCAGCTGTGCCTGCAGCGCGAGGGTGGCGGTGGCGATCACGATCCGGCTGCCCGGGTTCTCGACCAGGTTCGCCAGCGCCGGGGCGAGATAGCCCAGCGACTTGCCGGTGCCCGTACCGGCCTGGACGAGCAGGTGCTCGCCGGTGGCGAAGGTGTGGGCCACCTCGGCCGCCATCTCCCCCTGCCCCGGACGCTGCTGGCCTCCGATGCCCGCAACCGCCGCGGCCAGGATGCGGTCGGACAGGCCGTCAGGCATCGGTGGCGTAGCGGGCCAGTTCGCCGGCGAGGTCGGCGTTCACCCGGGCCACCACGAGGGTGCCGTGCTCGGTGTGCTCGGAGCTGACGAACTCCCCGCTCTGGTGGATCCTGTTGACCAGGTCGCCCCGGTCGTAGGGCACCAGCGCGCGCACCTCGATCTCGGGCCGCGGCAGCCGCTGCTCGACCCGCTCGCGCAGTTCGTCCATGCCGGAGCCGGTCCGCGCCGAGACGAACACCGCGTCCGGGTAGCGCCCCCGCAACGCCAGCAGGGTGTCGGAATCGGCGGCGTCGGTCTTGTTCACCACCAGTTGCTCGGCCACGTCGGACGCCCCGATATCGGCCAGCACGGTGCGCACGGCCGCGATCTGGCCGAACGGGTCGGGATCGGAGCCGTCGACGACGTGCAGCAGCAGGTCGGCCGAGGTGGACTCCTCGAGCGTGGACCGGAAGGCCTCGACCAGGTCGTGCGGCAGGTGCCGGATGAACCCGACCGTGTCGGTGAGGGTGTACACCCGCCCGTCCTCGGTCTGCGAACGACGGGTGGTGGGGTCGAGCGTGGCGAACAGCGCGTCCTCGACCAGCACGCCGGCGCCGGTGAGCCGGTTCAGCAGCGAGCTCTTGCCGGCGTTGGTGTAGCCGACGATCGCCACACTGGGTACCTGGTTGCGCGTGCGCTGGGAACGCTTCGTCTCGCGGACGGACTCCAGCTCGCGGAGCCGGCGGCGCAGCACCGAGATGCGGGTCTTGATCCGGCGGCGATCGGTCTCGATCTTGGTCTCGCCCGGGCCGCGGCCCCCGATGCCCGCGCCCGCGGCGGCGCGTCCGCCCGCCTGCCGGGACAGGTTGCCGCCCCAGCCGCGCAGCCGCTGCCGCAGGTACTGCAGCTGGGCCAGCTCCACCTGGGCCTTGCCCTCCGAACTCCGGGCGTGCTGGGCGAAGATGTCGAGGATCAGCGCGGTGCGGTCGATCACCTTCACCCCCACCCGGTCCTCGAGGTTGCGCAACTGCGCGGGCTCGAGCTCGCCGTCGCAGATCACCGTGTCGGCGCCGGTCGCGATCACCACCTGGCGCAGCTCGTCCACCTTGCCCCGGCCCACGAACGTGGCCGGGTCGGGAGTGCTGCGGCGCTGCACGAGTCCTTCCAGCACCTGGGAGCCGGCGGTCTCCGCCAGCAGCTTCAGCTCTGCCATCGCGTTGTCGGCGTCCACCTCGCTGCCGGTCGTCCACACGCTGACCAGCACCACCCGCTCGAGCTGCAGCTCGCGGTACTCGACCTCGGTGATGTCGGCGAGCTGCGTGGACATGCCCGCGACGCGGCGCAGCGACAGCCGGTCGGCCAGGTCCTGCTGGTCGCCGTCGAAGTCGGGTTCTGCCGGGTCGGGCGCGGTGTACGGGGACGTCATCAGCCCTCGCCCAGCGTGCAGGTGCCGCGGGCCACGACGACGGCGGGGCCGATCAGGACGGCCTCCTCGCCGGACAGGTCCACCTCGAGGGTGCCGCCGGGAACGTCCACGACGTAGCGGTCGGCGTCGCCCATCGCCGCGGCCGCCGCGACCACGCCGGTGCCGCACGACTGGGTCTCGCCGACGCCACGTTCGTGCACGCGCAGCCGGATCCGTCCGGGAGCCTCGTGCACCACGAACTCGGCGTTCACCCCACGCGGGAAGGCCTCGGCCGGGTGCCAGGTGGGCGCGTGGGTCAGGTCCAGGTCGCCCAGGGCCCGGACGCTCGGCAGCACCGCCACCGCGTGCGGGTTGCCCACGTCGACGCTCCTCGCGCGCCAGGTGTCGGTGCCCAGTCGCAGCGTGACGTCCTCGCCCCGGGTCACCGGGCCCATCGTGACCGCGATCCGCCCGTCGGGCAGGAAGGTGCCGGTACGCAGCCCGGCGCGGGTGGCCACCGTCACCTCGGCGTCGCTGACCAGGCCCTCCTCGGCCAGGTAGCGCAGGAACACGCGCAGCCCGTTGCCGCACATCTCCGCGATCGACCCGTCCGCGTTGCGGTAGTCCATGAACCAGCGCTCGCCCTCGGCCTCGAAACCCGGCACGAACTCCGAGCGGACGACCCGCAACACGCCGTCGGCACCGATTCCGGCGCGCCGGTCGCACAGGAACCGGACGTCGGCGGGAGTGAGGACGTACAGGTTGTCGGGGTCGGCGAACAGCACGAAGTCGTTGCGGGTGCCGTGCCCCTTCGCGAACTCGATCTGCATGCTCACTCCCCTCGGGCCGCCACGATACCCCGGACCGCGGACGCCATCGACGCCGCACTCTCCGGGGCGGCCGGGAGCCAGACGATCCGCGGGTCGCGGCGGAACCAGCCGAGCTGCTTGCGGGAGAACCTCCGGGTGCCGGTGATCGTGGCCTGCTTCGCGTCCGCCTCGCCGATCTCGCCGTCGAGGTAGGCCAGCACCTGCCGGTAGCCGAGCGCCCGGGACGCCGTCCGGCCCTCGCGCAGGCCCTCGCCGACCAGGTGTTCGACCTCGGCCACCAGACCGTCGGCCCACATCCGGTCCACCCGGGCCTCGATCCGCGCGTCGAGCACCTCCCGGGGTACCTCCAGCCCGAACTGCAGCACGTCGTCCAGCGCGTACTCCCAGCCGGGCAGGGTGGAGCGGAAGCTGCCGGTGAGCTCGATCACCTCCAGTGCCCGCACGGTCCGGCGGCCGTTGCCCGGCAGGATGCCCGCAGCCGTCTCCGGCGCCAGCGCGGCCAGGCGCCGGTGCAGCTCCTGCGCCCCGACCTCGGCCAGCTCGGCCTCCAGCCGGGCCCGCACGGCGGCGTCGGTGCCCGGGAAGGCGAAGTCGTCCAGGATCGCGTGCACGTAGAGGGCCGAGCCGCCCGTGAGCAGCGGCACCACGCCCCGGCCGCGGCAGTCCGCGATCGCTGCCCGGGCCAGGGACTGGAAGTCCGCGACGCTGGCGGTCCGGGTGACGTCCATGATGTCGATCAGGTGGTGCGGCACCCCCTCCCGCTCGGCGAGGGTCGGCTTGGCGGTACCGATGTCCATGCCGCGGTAGACCAGCATCGAGTCGGCGTTCACCACCTCCGCACCGATCCCGTCGGCGGCGAGCGTATGGGCCAGCGCCACAGCCGCCGCGGTCTTTCCGCTTGCCGTGGGCCCGTTCAGCGCCACCACCGGGATTCGCACGTTCGGCATTGTCTCAACTCTCGACCCGGGACGCTTGGCAGCGGGGCCCGCGCGGCAGACAATGGAGGCCGCAGCCGGGAAAGACCTGGCGCCGGAGGCAGAAAGGAGGTCGCATGGACATCGTCGGACAGATCCAAGGTGCCGTGGCCGGCCACGAAGCTGAGATCGAGGATGGCATCGAGAAGGTGGGTGACTTCGTCGACGAGAAGACCGGCGGCCAGTACGCGGACCAGGTGGACCAGGCCCAGGCGTTCCTCAAGGACCAGCTGGGTGGCGACGCCAAGTAATCCTGTCCACAGATCTGGACGCGGGACGAACTTCCCGCACCACGACGAAACCCGAGGGGTCGGCTTGCCAGCCGGCCCCTCGGCTCATGCCCGGGCCAGTTTCGGCAGGCCCAGCGCGGTGGGCGCGGGGCCCGGGCCTGCCTGCCGCACCGCCCAGGCGTCGCCGCCGCGGGTGCGGCGCAGGCCGAGCAGGCCGTCGTCGGCATTCAGGTGGTGTGGCGCAGCGTAGGTGATGGCGACCTCGGCCAGGTCGCCGGGCCGCGGCCGCAACCCGGGGTCCTCGGGGACGCGGACATGCACCAGCCGGTTGTCCCGGGCCCGTCCCGACATCCGCTGCGTGGCGGCGTCCTTGCGTCCCTCGCCGTCGGCGAACAGCACCTCGACCGTCTGCCCCACGAGCCTGCGGTTCTCCGCCCACGCGGTCTCCCCGACCAGGTCGACCAGCCGCTCGTAGCGCTCCTGCACCACCTCGTGCGGCACCTGGTCGGGCATCGTGGCCGCCGGGGTGCCGGGGCGGATCGAGTACTGGAACGTGAACGCCGCGGAGAACCGGGACGCGCGCACCACGTCGAGGGTCGCCTCGAAGTCGGCGTCCGTCTCGCCGGGGAAGCCGACGATGATGTCGGTGGTGATCGCCGCGTGCGGGATCGCCGTGCGCACGCGGTCGAGGATGCCGAGGAACTTCTCGCTGCGGTACGAGCGCCGCATCGCCTTCAGCACCCGGTCCGAACCGGACTGCAGCGGCATGTGCAGGCTGGGCATCACGTTCGGGGTCTCGGCCATCGCAGCGATCACGTCGTCGGTGAACGCGGCCGGGTGCGGCGAGGTGAACCGGACGCGTTCCAGGCCGTCCACGTCCCCGCAGGCACGCAGCAGCTTGGCGAACGCGCCGCGATCGCCGAACTCGACACCGTAGGTGTTCACGTTCTGGCCGAGCAGCGTGACCTCCTGCACTCCCTCGTCGACCAGGGCCCCTACCTCGGCCAACACGTCACCGGGACGCCGATCGGTCTCCTTGCCCCGCAGGGCCGGGACGATGCAGAACGTGCAGGTGTTGTTGCAGCCGACACTGATCGACACCCATGCCGAGTAGGCGGAGTCGCGCCGGGTGGGCAGGGTCGAGGGGAACCGCTCCAGCGACTCCAGGATCTCGACCTGTGCCTCCTGCTGCACCCTCGCCCGCTCCAGCAGGACGGGCAACGAGCCGAGGTTGTTGGTGCCGAACACCACGTCCACCCACGGGGCCCGGTCGACCACGACCTGGCGGTCCTTCTGGGCCATGCAGCCACCGACGGCGATCTGCATGCCCGGACGGGACTGCTTGACCGGCGCGAGGTGGCCGAGGTTGCCGTACAGCCGGTTGTCCGCGTTCTCGCGCACCGCGCAGGTGTTGAACACGACGACGTCGGCCTGCGCACCCTCCTCCGCGGCCACGTAGCCGGCATCCAGCAGCACGCCCGCGATCCTCTCGGAGTCGTGAACGTTCATTTGACAGCCGTACGTGACGACCTCGAAAGTGCGCTCTGACAAGCCCGTTCCCTACTCTTTGTGGCCTACAGGTGCGGTACTCTACCCGCTCATTTGGCCAGGGCCACCGCCCTCGACTCCCGCACGACGGTCACCTTGATGCTGCCGGGGTACGTCAGTTCCTCCTCGACGCGCTTGGCGATGTCGCGGGCGATCACCTGCGATTCCGCGTCGTTGACCAGTTCGGGCGCCACCATCACCCGCACCTCACGGCCGGCCTGCATGGCGAACACCTTGTCGACGCCGGAGTGCTCCTTGGCGATGCCCTCCAGCCGCTGCAGGCGCTTCACGTACATCTCGAGGCTCTCCCTGCGGGCACCCGGCCGGCTGCCGCTGATCGCGTCCGCGGCCTGGGTGAGCACGGCCTCGACCGTGCGCGGCTCGACCTCGTTGTGGTGCGCCTCGATCGCGTGGACGATGTCGGGGTGCTCGCCGTGGCGCCGGGCCAGGTCGGCGCCGACCTTGGCGTGCGACCCCTCCGCCTCGTGGGTGAGCGCCTTGCCGATGTCGTGCAGGAACGCGGCGCGGCGGCAGGTCTCGATGTCGAGTCCGAGTTCGCCGGCGAGCAGCGCCGCGATGTGCCCGCACTCGACGAGGTGCCGCAGCACGTTCTGCCCGTAGGACGTGCGGTACTGCAGCGAGCCGAGGATCGGCAGCAGCCCGGGGGCGAGGTCGGTGATGCCCATCTCGATCAGGGCGTCCTCTGCGGCACGGACGCACAGCTCGTCGACCCGCAGCTTGCTGCGCTCGTGCACCTCTTCGATCCGGGCCGGGTGGATCCGTCCGTCCGCGACGAGTTCGGTGAGGGTGAGCCGGGCCGTCTCGCGGCGCACCGGGTCGAAGCAGGAGAGCAGGACGCTCTCGGGGGTGTCGTCGATCAGCACGTTCACGCCGGTGATCTGTTCGAAGGCGCGGATGTTGCGACCCTCGCGTCCGATGATCCGGCCCTTCATGTCGTCCCCGGGGAGCGCGACGGTGGCGACCACCGATTCGGTGGTCTGTTCGGCCGCGAGCCGCTGGATGCTGGTCACGATGATCTGGCGCGCGGTCGTGTCGGCGCTCCGGCGGGCCTCGGACTCGATCTCGCGGGTGAGCTGGGCGGCGTGCAGCCGGGAATCCTTCTCCACGTGGGCCATCAGTTCTGCGCGCGCGTCCTCCGGCGACAGCCCGGCCACTTCGGCGAGGGCGTCCACCCGCTCGCGCTCGGCCTCGTCCAGCTGGGCCTCGCGGTCGTCCAGGCCGGCGGCGATCTGGTCGAGGTGGGCCTCCCGGGTGTGCATCTCCTCCAGGTACCGGTTCAGCCGGTCCTCGCGCTCGGCGAGGAGTTCCTCGCGTCGATCGACCGCCTGCCGGCGGGACCGCAGTTCCTCCTGCTCCGCCGCCGACACCGGGGCCGGCGCATCGGCAGGCGCCGGGCGTCGGGGCGCCTTGTGCCCACGACGCGCGCCGGGACGCTGCCCGCCCGACCGGCCGGACGCCGTGCCTCCGCGCAGCACCAGCACGAACAGCGCGACCAGTGCCACCGTGACCAGGGCCAGGACGACCACAAGGACAGTCAGCAAGACGGTCGGATCCATGGCGTCCTCCTTGAGCGTGTGCGGGGACGCCGAAAACCGGTCCTCAAGCGCCCATGGCCAAGGCCATGGGTGTGGCAGGTCGGGCCCGGCCGGGCCGGACCGTTCGTATCGCGGGGTTCAGTCCCCTGTGATGGTCTTTCAGTCGCTCAGGATCGGGTTCGCTAGCGCACCCATCGGCAGGCTAAGCCGCCCGGGGTCATTCCGCAAGCTCATCGATCTCGGCGAGGACCTCTCTGGTCACCTGCGCCACCACGGACGCCCCGAACCCGCGGCGGGCGAGGGCACCGGCGAGCCTGCGGTACTGGACCTGGGGGTCGAGACCGGCCAGCGAACGAGCCTTCCGCTCTGCGAGACCGCGA
>JAGQUI010000979.1 GCA_020438595.1 Propionibacteriaceae bacterium
GTCGCTGGTGCTCGGTCTGCTGGTCGCTGCCGTCGCCACCCGTCGCTCTCGCAGTCGAGCCGAGCGCCGGACGCGCGCTGTGCTCGACGGGCTGTTCATGCTGCCGCTCGGCGTCTCCGCCGTGATGGTCGGCTTCGGCTTCCTGATCACCCTCGACCGGCCGCCGCTCGACCTCCGAGACAGCCCGTTGCTGGTGCCCATCGCGCAGGCGCTGGTGGCGCTGCCGCTGGTGGTGCGCACGCTGGCCCCCGCGCTGGGCGGCATCGACGACCGGCAGCGGCAGGCGGCCGCGTCACTGGGGGCGGCGCCCTGGCGGGTCGCCCTGACCGTCGACCTCCCGGTGGTCTGGCGGCCCCTGCTGGCCGCCGGGGGGTTCGCCTTCGCGGTGTCGCTCGGGGAGTTCGGTGCGACCTCGTTCCTGGTGCGTGAGGACCACCCGACGCTGCCGATCGTGATCTACCGCCTGCTCGGCCGTCCGGGAGAGCTCAACGCCGAGATGGCGCTCGCGGCCTCGGTGGTGCTGGCGACGACCACC
>JAGQUI010000980.1 GCA_020438595.1 Propionibacteriaceae bacterium
TCGACCTCAAGCTGATCCTGCACACGGTGCGCGTCGTGCTCAGCGGCACCGGCATGTGAGCCGGCGCGGTCTTCAGCTTCGCACGGCCATCACGCGCTCGATGTCGGCGATCGACTTCGGCGCCGCCGCCGTGAGCACGACCGGCTCCTTCGCCGTGACCAGCACGTCGTCCTCGATCCGCACGCCGATGCCGCGCAGCGCCTTCGGCACCCGACGATCACCGGCAGTGAAGTAGAGCCCAGGCTCGACGGTCAGCACCGCGCCCGCGCGCAGCTTCTCCGGGTTGCCTTCGGCGTCCTCGTAGGCTCCGACATCGTGCACATCGCGGCCGAGCCAGTGGCTGGTCCCGTGCATGTAGAACGGGCGGAAGGCGTTCTCGGCGACGAGCTCGTGCGGAGCCCCCTTCAACACCCCCAGCTCGACGAGACCACGCGTCAACGAGCGCACGCAAGCGCGGTGCGCACTGTCCCAGCGCGCGCCGACCTTGCAGGCGCGGATGCCGGCGAGCTGCGCGCGCAGCACTACACGGTAGACC
>JAGQUI010000981.1 GCA_020438595.1 Propionibacteriaceae bacterium
CTCTTTCACGCGGACACACAACCTCTCGGACAGACGGTGAGGACGACTGGGTCGGGCGGGCTCGGCGCGGCGGGCCTCGGCTCGACCAACGGTGAAGTGTAGCCGTGGGTTCCCGTCAGCATGCATTCACCACGCATCCCGCCGGCGGGTGGGCTGGATCAGTCGTCCCCGCCGTCGTCGAACAGGGTGGCGTCGGCGACCTGCGCGGCCGCCGGCACGGCCAGGCCGAGATGGTGCCAGGCGGCGGGCGTGGCGACCCTGCCCCGCGGCGTCCGGGCGAGGAAGCCGCTGCGGACCAGGAACGGCTCGGCCACCTCCTCGACGGTCTCGCGCTCCTCACCCACGGCGACCGCCAACGTCGAGAGCCCGACCGGACCGCCGCCGAACCGGCGGCAGAGGACGTCGACCACAGCGCGGTCGAGGCGGTCGAGCCCGGACTCGTCGACCTCGTAGAGCTCCAGTGCCGCCTGCGCCACCGGCAGGGACACCACGCCGTCGGCGCGGACCTGGGCATAGTCGCGGACCCGGCGCAGC
>JAGQUI010000982.1 GCA_020438595.1 Propionibacteriaceae bacterium
GGTCGCGGGGATCGTCCTGGGGTCCCACCTTGTGCGGTACGTGAAGCCCGCCGCCCTCCGCCGGGGATTCGCGGTGTTCCTGATCGTCGTGGCCGTGTTCATGCTCGTCCAGAACCTCAGCTCCTGAACGCCCCATGCTCTTTCGCCGCTTCTACGACGACGCCCTCGCCCAGGCGAGCTACCTGGTGGGCTGCCAGGCCACGGGTGAGGCGGTCGTGGTCGATCCCCATCGCGACGCCGACCTGTACGTGCGGGCCGCCGCCGACGAGGGCGTGCGCATCACCCACGTGACCGAGACCCACATCCACGCCGACTACCTCTCGGGCAGCCGGGAGCTGGCGGCCCGGACCGGGGCCCGGCTGCTGCTGTCGTCCGGGGGCGGCGACGACTGGCGGTACCGCTTCGCGGCCTCGGAGGGGGCCCGCCTGCTGGACGACGGCGACGTGGTCGAGGTGGGCAACGTCCGCCTCCGGGCCCTCCACACCCCGGGGCACACGCCGGAGCACGTGAGTTTCCTGGTCACCGACGGGGCG
>JAGQUI010000983.1 GCA_020438595.1 Propionibacteriaceae bacterium
ATGAATCGGCGGAAGTTTGGTCTCGGCCATTGTGTCCGTCCGTTATTGAGTAGGGTGCGTGCAGAGTAGCGTAACGCACCGGAATTAGTCCAAATGGTGCGTTGCGCTTCGCTCCACGGCACCCTGATATGGCTGGACCAGTCAAGTGTGGTGTTGGGGTCAGGTTTTCATTTTGTGGGATTCGGGGGTTGGTGACGAGCGGCGTGGCGACGGTGGATCACTCTGATATTCGCGGGTTGGGTACCGCAGGAAGGAATCCGACGCGGGGCGGCCTCTCTTCTACGTGGCGAGCGTCATCCGCGACGCGTGGCAGGCACGGTGGCATGGCACGCGTTCGGGCGGGTGGCTCATGGGTGCGGCAGGGGTTCCCCAGGCTGCCGCTCGTCACTTCACCCCAATGTTGAAAGTTGCGAGTGTTAAAAGTTACGAGTCAGTGAAAGGCCGTGAAACGGTGTCAGGCGGTTCGTCAGAACCGCACGCGTCTTTGGTGTTGTGAAGAAAGGCCCCTGGAGGATTTGCCTTCGTCGGAGC
>JAGQUI010000984.1 GCA_020438595.1 Propionibacteriaceae bacterium
TATTGGAAATCGTCCAAGCATAGCAATAGATCTTGGCCGCGCAGGCTCTGGATGAGATAGTCGAAGAGCACTTCGGGCGGGGGCAGTTGGCCGCCGCGTTGGCTCGCGGTCTGCAACATAGCCCAGATGTCACGCAAGCCGCGCCAGGCTAAAAAGCCGGCCAGCTTCCAGATGATTACATCCAACCCTTCCTCCGGGCGGAAGGAGTGCCAAAAGGTTTGCTCGGGCGCGCCGACCTGTTGCGCCAGCGCGGCGGCGAGGCTGGTCTTGCCCACGCCGGCCATGCCGGCAATGATCGCGCTGCCTGTCTTTCGCAGCCGGGTTGCATAAAAGTCCAGTTCGGCTACACGACCCACGAAACCGTCCAGCGGTGGCGGTCGCGTCGGTTCGGGCGGCGGCGCAATGGCGGCTTCAGGTTGTCGATCCGGAGCGGCCGGTGCGAAGAGTTGGCCATCGCGGGCGCGTAGGAAAAGCACGGGAGCGGCCCAATCCGCCCGCTGTCCACCGGCCTCCAGATAGATGCCCTTGCGC
>JAGQUI010000985.1 GCA_020438595.1 Propionibacteriaceae bacterium
GGATGGAGTCATGTCAGGGAACAGATCAACGAGGTATCCGGCCGAGTTGCGTGAGCGGGCGATCCGCATGGTCACCGAGATCCGGAGCGACCATGAGTCCGAGTGGGCGGCGATGACCCAGGTCGCGATGCTGCTGGGGATCGGGACACCCGAGACGGTCCGCAAGTGGTGCCGGCAGTCGGAGATCGACGCGGGCAAGCGGCCCGGTGTCACGACGGATGAGTCGGCCGAGTTGAAACGACTACGGCGGGAGAACGCCGAGCTGCGGCGGGCCAACGGGATCTTGCGGAGTGCTTCGGCTTTCTTCGCGGCCGAGCTCGACCGGCCACAGCGTTGATCGTGGAATACATAGGCTCGGTCGTGGGTCGCCGCGACGAGGACGGCCTGCGATGGGGTGTCGAGTCGATCTGCGCCCAGCTCACCGAGCTGGGATGCAAGATCGCCCCAGCGACCTACTACGAGCACCGCGGCCGCAGGCCATCCGCCCGTGAGCAGCGCGACGCGGAGTTGCGTCCGCTGATCGCCGCAGT
>JAGQUI010000986.1 GCA_020438595.1 Propionibacteriaceae bacterium
CCTCATCCAGCGGTGATGCAAGCGCCGGTTCCCGGTATCACCACGGGTGGCTGCCTGGGTGGGGGCTTTGGCCCAGCGGGCCCGCATGGTAGGCCCGGGACGGTATTGGGGTTTGTGGTGCCACGCAGCCTCGATCAGGAGTCTGCGGGCGTGAGCGTTCCCGGCCCGGGTGATCGGCCCCAGTATCCGTGATTGCCCGGAGGAATGCTCCGAGGGCGTCAACCCGAGGAAGGAAGCGATGCTGCGGCCAGTGAAACGATGCCAGTCACCGATCTCGACCGCGAGCGCGAACCCGGTCAGCGTGGAGATCCCCCGCAGACAGGCCAACCGGTTAGTGACCGCAGTGAACTCGGAATCAGCGGCCATCTGCCCGATCAGCTGGTCCAGATGATCACGGCGGGCTTTAGCCTGGACCACAGTGTCATAGGCAGTATCGAAAGCATGCAGGGTGCCGATACCCGCACCACCCAGCCCACCGCGCCGCCAACTGCGTAGCCACCGGTCGTGGACCCCGGTCCAGGCCTGCTT
>JAGQUI010000987.1 GCA_020438595.1 Propionibacteriaceae bacterium
CGACGAGCGACTGGTTCGCCGGCCGCATCGACGACGTCGCGATCTACAACCGGGCGCTCGACGCAGCCACGATCGCCCGCCAGCACACCATCGGCGCCACGGGCACCCTGCCCAACCGGGCACCCACGCCGGCGATCGCCGCCACGGTGTCGAACGTGACGCTCGACGTGTCGGCCGCCGGATCGAGCGACGTGGACGGCACGGTCGTGTCCGCCGGCTGGGACTTCGGCGACGGCGCCGTGGCGACCGGCACCACCGCGTCGCACACCTACGCCGACGCAGGTACGTACACCGTCACGCTCACCGTCACCGACGACCGGGGCGCGAGCGCGTCGACGACGCGGTCGGTCACGGTGACCGCACCGCCGGCCAACGTGGCACCCGTCGCGGCGTTCGACGTCACGACCGATGCGCTCACGGTCGCCGTCGACGGCGCAGCCTCCGCCGATCCCGACGGGACCGTCGCGTCGTTCGCGTGGGACTTCGGTGACGGCGACACGGCGACGGGGTCGACGGCGTCGCACACGT
>JAGQUI010000988.1 GCA_020438595.1 Propionibacteriaceae bacterium
CGCATCGTGGCCGTCGCCGTGGGGTCCCGGCCGCCCGGGCTGGCACCTGGAGTGCTCCGCCATGGCCGGCAAGTACCTGGGCGATACCTTCGACATCCACGGCGGAGGCATCGATCTGCGCTTCCCTCATCATGAAAACGAGCTGGCGCAGTCGGCCGCGGCGGGCCTCGGCTTCGCACGGTACTGGATGCACAACGCTTGGGTCACCATGTCGGGCGAGAAGATGAGCAAGTCGCTGGGCAACACCGCGCTCGTCTCCGAAGTCACCAAGAACTACGATCCCCGCGCCGTGCGTTTCTTCCTGCTCGCCCCGCACTACCGCTCCACCATCGAGTTCTCCCCCGACGACGAGGACTCGCGCGGCTCCTTGGCCGAAGCCGAGAAGGCCATTGAGCGCATCGACTCCTTCCTCGAGCGCGCGGATGAGTATCTGGAGCCTGGCTGGCACGCAGCCACGTCGCAGCGTCGTCCTGAATGGGCGGCGTTCGAGTCGGCGATGAACGATGACCTCAGCACGCCGACCGCTG
>JAGQUI010000098.1 GCA_020438595.1 Propionibacteriaceae bacterium
CGACGAGGGCGTGCCGCCCGACCGGATCCGGGTCGCGCGGCGGGCCCAGCTGCGCTACGACGGCACCGACACCGTGGTCGAGGTCGCCCTCGGCACGCCGGAGCGGATGACCGCGGAGTTCGAGGCGGGTTTCCGCACCACCTACTCCTTCCTGATGGACCGGCCGCTGGTCGTCGAGGCCGTCACGGTCGAGGCCACCGGCCTGGCCCGGCCGCCCGACCTGGACCACCTCGTCCCTCCCGGCAGTGCGGACGGGCCCGGGCCGGTCGCCACCGTGCGGCTGTACACCGACGGCGCCTGGCGGGATGCGCCCCTGTACGAGCGGGAGCAGCTGCGTCCCGAGGACGGCGTCGCCGGGCCCGCCATCATCGCCGAGGCCAACGCGACCACGGTGGTCGACCCCGGCTGGACCGCATCGGCCACTCCGGGCGGCCACCTGGTGCTGCGCCGGACGCGGGACCGGCTCGACGCCGGCACCACCACCCGGGCCGACCCGGTGCTGCTGGAGATCTTCAACAACCTGTTCATGTCGATCGCCGAACAGATGGGCACCCGGCTCGAGGCCACCTCGCAGTCGATCAACATCCGCGAGCGGCTCGACTTCTCCTGCGCCCTGTTCGACCCCGACGGCAACCTGGTCGCGAACGCCCCGCACATCCCGGTGCACCTGGGTTCGATGGGCGCGGCGGTGCAGGAGGTCGTGCGCCGCAGGGCCGGCGAACTGGGGCCCGGGGACGTGTACGCGGTCAACGACCCCTACCACGGCGGCACCCACCTGCCCGACATCACCGTGGTCACGCCCGTGTTCGACGCGGCCGGCACGCAGATCCGGTTCTACGTCGCCTCCCGCGGCCACCACGCCGAGATCGGCGGGATCACGCCCGGCTCGATGCCGGCGTCCAGTACCACGCTGGCCGAGGAGGGCGTGCTGTTCGACGCCTGGCCGCTGGTCACCGGCGGCCGGTTCCGGGAGGTCGAGACCCGGGAGTTGCTGACCGGCGCTGTGTACCCGTCCCGCGACCCGGAGACCAACCTGGCCGACCTGCGCGCCCAGGTCGCCGCCAACGCGAAGGGCATCGAGGAGGTGGGCCGGATGATCGACCACTTCGGGCTGGACGTCGTGCAGGCCTACATGCGGCACGTGCAGGACAACGCCGAACAGGCCGTGCGGCGCGTCATCGACACCCTCTCCGACGGCGCGTACCGCTACGAGATGGACTCCGGCGCGGTGATCGCCGTCCGCGTCACCGTCGACCGCGCCACCCGCTCGGCCGTGATCGACTTCACCGGCACCTCGCCACAGCTCGCCACGAACTTCAACGCCCCGACCTCGGTGGCGACCGCGGCCGTGCTGTACGTGTTCCGCACGCTCGTCGCCGACGACATCCCGCTCAACGACGGCTGCCTGCGACCGTTGCGGGTCGTCGTGCCGGACGGCTCGATGCTGGCCCCGGCGCCACCGGCGGCCGTCGTCGCCGGCAACGTCGAGACGTCCCAGGCGATCACCGGCGCCCTGTTCGCCGCGCTGGGCGTCCAGGCCGAGGGCTCGGGGACGATGAACAACCTCACCTTCGGCAACGACCGCCACCAGTACTACGAGACGATCGCCTCGGGCTCGGGCGCGGGCAACGGGTTCGACGGCGCCCCCGTGGTGCAGACCCACATGACCAACTCCCGGCTCACCGACCCCGAGGTGCTGGAGTGGCGGCTGCCCGTGCTGCTGGAGGAATTCGCCATCCGACCCGGCAGCGGCGGGGACGGGCGCTGGCGCGGCGGCGACGGTGCCATGCGGCGGATCCGGTTCCTCGAGCCGATGACGGCCAGCACCCTGTCCGGCCACCGGCGGGTGCCGCCCTATGGCATGGCCGGCGGCCGGCCGGGAGAGGTGGGCCGCAACCTCGTGCACCGGGCGGACGGCACCGAGGTCGAGTTGGCCGGCTGCGACTCTGTGGAGCTGGCCACGGGAGACGTGCTGGAGATCCGCACGCCGGGCGGTGGCGGCTACGGCCGCGCCGTACGATGACCCGGCGGTCGCGCTGTGGGAGGATCTCGGTCAGGTCGGCTCGGGAGGTCCCGGTGGGATTCGGTCGGTGTGCGGTCGTCGGCGCGGCACTGGTCGGTGCCTACGCGGCCTGGTACCGCCTCGGCCTGGCGTCGGGGTCGACCACGGCTGAGCGACGCGGCACCCTTCGCGGCGACGAACTGATCACGGGGCCGAGCCTCGTGACGAACCACGCCGGCGACCTGCCGGCACCACCCGAGGTGGTGTGGCCCTGGCTCACCCAGGTCGGCTGGCACCGCGCCGGGTGGTACACACCGCGCTGGGTGGACCGGCTGCTCTTTCCCGACAACCGGGCCAGCGCCGACCGCCTGGACCCCGGGCTGGTCCGTGACCTCCGGCCCGGCGACACCATCCCCGACGGCCCACCGGGCACCGCGGAGTTCGTCGTCGAGATCGCCGACCCGCCTCACCTCCTCGTCCTCCACTCGCGCTCCCACCTCCCGCCGGGATGGGCATCGAAGTTCGGTGCACAACTCGACTGGGTCTGGACGTTCAGCCTGGCGGCGAACGACCGCGGCGGCACCCGCCTGCTCATCCGAAACCGCGGTTGCGTGCGACCGCCCTGGCTCGACCTCGGCTACCGTGCGGCGATCGTGCCGGCCGACCACATCATGGCCACGGGAATGCTCCGCGGCCTGGCCCGGCGGGTCGGACGGGCCAGCCGTCTCGACGACGAACCGTAGGAGCACGCAGACCCGGGTCTCCGCAGGACCCGTGGCGGCTACCGGCTCGACGCCGCGACCGCGGCAGTGCCCAACCGGTGCCGCCACCAGTACGCGAGGCCGATCTCGACCAGTCCGATCACGGCGATGACCGGCTGCAGGAAGAAGTAGACCTGCAGCACGGCGAGTTGCATGCCGATCCAGATCAGGAGCGAGATCCCGGCGAGAAGCCCCGCCAGGATGCCGAGTCGCGGACGGCCGGGCATCGCGACCACCGGGATCGCTGCCAGCACCTGCGGCACCCCGACCAGCAGGATCAGCACCCAGCCCGGGCCGGCCCAGTCGGGGAACGGTGTCCGCACGAGCCACTCGCCGGGAAGGTCCCATGTGTCGGTGATCAATCCGACGCCGCCGTATCCGGCCTGATACGCCACGAACAGCTCCACGGCAACCAGTGCCCAGGCCTGCCAGGTGCGGGTGCGGCGGCTGCCCGGCCCAGGTGCGGTGACGCCTGCGGCCACCTCTGCCTCCTCGTCAACGTGGGAACCGCCCAGGACTCCGCGCGAGATGCGGAGTGCCCGCTGCTGTCGCGCGGCGGCGCTTCGATTATCGCCGTCCCGGGGCGCGCACGTGGTTGATTCGTGCGCGCCGGGTCAAGGGATCCGGCAGACCTCTTGCGCTCTCCAACGGTGTTGGATAACATCGAATCCAACGTCGTTGGACAAAGGACCCCGTGATGACTCCGCGCAAGCCCGGGAACGAGCGCCTCAGCCGGGACCAGATCGTTGCGGCGGCGCTCGCGCTGATCGACGACACCGGACTGGAAGGGCACAGCATGCGCACGCTGGGTGCCCGGCTCGGGGTGGACGCGAGCACGCTGTACTACCACGTGCAGGGCAAGGACGCGCTGCACAGCCTGATCGTCGACGAGATCATGTCGGGCATCGACCTGTCCGCCGACGACCCGTCGGCCCCGACCGCCGAGAGGCTCTTCACCGCGGCGATCGAGTTCCGCAGGGCGCTCCTGGCCCACCCCCGGGCCGTGCCACTCGTCGCGGCACGCTCCATGCGAACTACCGCACAACTGGCCCTCATCGAGGTGATCCTGGGCATCCTGTACGAGGCAGGGTTCTCCGTCGTCGAGGCACTGGTCGCGGTGGATGCGATCGGGCAGACGGTGATCGGGATGACGGGCATCCATGCCGGCCACCTCGCCGCCGCGGCCGGTGGCGCCGAACCCGTCCCGTTCGCGGACCTGCCGGTCGAGAAGTTCCCGAACGTCCGCCGGCTGCTCGCCGAGGGCACCTACCTCGGTGCCGAGGCCGAGTTCGAAGCCACCGTCCGTGCCCTCGTCAACGGCCTCGTCTCCGGCCACGACACCGGGACGCTCGTTCCTGCTGCTCCGCCGCCAGGCGCCACCCCCTCCCCGTCCACCCACGAATGACCCCCGGGACCCGACCATGCTCCACACCCTGAAGAACCGTGACTACCGCTACCTGTGGCTGGGCCAGGCGGTCAGCCACCTCGGCGACCAGTTCCACCTGGTCGCCCTGCCCTGGCTCGTCCTCGCCCTTACCGGAGACCCGCTGCAACTGGGACTCGTGCTCGCGCTGGCGGGACTGCCACGGGCCGTCCTGATGCTCGTCGGCGGCGCGGTGGCGGACCGCATCTCGCCGCGGCTGCTCATGCTCGGCGCCGACCTGATCCGGCTGGCGATCACCGCGCTGATCGTGGTCGCCATCGCGACCGATCGGGTGCAGGTGTGGATGGTCTACGCGCTGGCGCTCGCCTTCGGCACCATCTCGGGCTTCTTCCTCCCTGCCGCCGAGGCCACGCTCCCCCGCGTCCTGCGCGACGAGGAACTCGCAGGGGGCAACTCACTGATGATGATCGCCGACCAGGTCGCCCAGTTCCTCGGCCCGGCGCTGGCGGGCACCGTGATCGCGCTCCTGGCGCACGGCGCGGTCGGTCAGGACGGAACGATGACGGGCATCGGGGTCGCCTTCGGGGTGGACGCGCTGACCTTCGCCGTCGGTGCGTTCACGCTGTGGCGGATGCGTCCACTGGCAGGCTTCGGGTCCGAGCACCACCCCCTCCACGACGTCGCCGAGGGCCTCCGTTTCGTCTGGCGCCACGGCACCATCCGGATCCTGGTGGTCATCATCGCCCTGGCCAACTTCCTGCTCACCGGCCCGCTCCTGGTCGGCCTCCCGGTGCTGGCCGCCAACCGGCTCGGCGAGGGCGCCGCCGCCTTCGGCATGATCCTGTCCGGCTATGCCCTCGGCAACCTCGTCGGAATGGGGATCGCCGGCTCGACGCGACCCAGCACCCGGCTTCTCGGTTGGGTCGGCGTGGGCATCTTCCCCCTGCTCGGGATCGTCTACTCAACGCTCGCCCTGGCGGCCTCCACCTGGGTGTCCGTCCTGGCGATGGTGGTGGGCGGCGTCGCCAACGGCTACCTCGCGATCACCGTGATCACCATGCTGCAACGGATGTCGCCGCGCCACCTCGTGGGACGGGTGATGTCCCTGCTGATGCTGTCCATGTACGGCCTCGCGCCCATCTCCCAGGTGGTCGCCGGCGCCGTGCTGCAGCTGTCGGTCACCTGGCTCTTCCTCGGCGCCGCGATCGGCCTGCTGGTTCCCGGGGCGCTCGCGTTGCGCCACCGCACGATGTGGGACTTCACGCCGGTCACCGACCCCGGGCAGACCCCACGTGAGGCCACCCCCGTCCCCGTCATCGGGTGATCACGCCGGCACGCCGGCTCGGCTGCCGGGTGGCGACGGCTCGGGTGCGTACTACCCTGCGCAGGTGAGCAGCCCCGACCAGCCCGCCGCGAGCGCGGCCCTCCGCGTGGGATTCGTCCCCGGCGTGACGCTCACCAAGTGGCGCCGGATCTGGGCGGAACGGTTCCGGCGCACGCCCCTGGACGTCGTCGAGGTCGCCGAGCCCGACCAGCGGCGCGTCCTCGACGCCGACGAGGTCGACCTGTGCTTCGCCAGGCTGCCGCTGGACATCGAGGGACTGCACCGGATCCGGCTCTACGACGAGGTCCCCGTCGTCGTCGCGCCGAAGGACCACCCGCTGGCCGCCTTCGACGAGGTGGCGTTGGCCGACCTCACCGGCGAGCCCGTGGTGGACGCCGGCCTGGCGGACGCCTTCGACCGGGTCGCCTGGGGCTCCGGCGTGCTCCTGGTGCCGCACTCGATCGCCCGCTCGCACAGCCGCCGCGACCTGGTCTACCGGCCGGTCTCCGACGCCGAGCCGACCACGATCGTGCTGGCCTGGCTGGAGGACAACCCCGACGAGCTGATCCAGGAATTCATCGGCGTCGTCCGGGGGCGCACCGCGAACAGCTCGCGCACCGCCGCGGACCGGGCGGCGAGGACCGGTCGGCGCCAGCGTCGCACGGGGCGCTGAAACAGACCCCTTTCGGGCGACTGCGCAGAACCCCCTCGTCGGGGGAGGATGGGACAGACCTCTCAGCCCCGAGGAGATCATGAGCACCGTCCGCCACCAGGTGCCTGCATGCCCCGACCGCGTCGTCCCGGCAGTGAGCCTGCGATGACCCCCGGCACGGGCCTGCCCGCCGCCACCCGCGAATTCCCCGCCGCCGCTCCTGGGATCCCCGCCGATCCGCCGCCGGTGCGGGATGATTCCGGTGTGCTCGTCCCCCCGAGAGCCGAAGCGCCCCGCCCCGCACGCCGGTGGATCTCCTCCCCGACCGGCGTGCTCGTCGTCGCGACCCTGGCCGGCATCTTCGCCCTCGGCTGGCTCTCGGAGTGGACCCGCCCGGCGGAGGCCGTCTCCGCCATCTGGTGGCCGGTGTCGGGCCTGGCGCTCGGGCTGGGCGTGCGGACGCCCAAGCGGCACCTCTGGCTGGTCAGCGCCGCCGTCGCCCTCGTCCTGCTCGGTCCCAACCTCGTGCACAGCGGCACCGCCCTGCTCGGTATCGCCGCGTCGGTGGCGGCGGGCGTCGAGGTGGCCATCGGTGCCCTGATCCTCCGGGCGGGCGTCGCCGGCGTGCCGTCGCTGAAGACCTACGCGGACCTCGGCATGCTCCTGCTGGCCGTGGTCACCGCCGCGACCGCCTACGACCTCACGGTCGCGGCCGCCACCTTCGTCCACGGCGACGTGTCCGAGGCGATCACGCTGCTGTTCTCCGCCGGTCCCCGCCGGGCGGCCGGCATGCTGCTGGTGACTCCGCTCTTCCTCCAGCTCCCGGCCGTCGAACGGAAGGTCCGGCCCCTGCAGGTCGTGCTCCAGGTCAGCGTGGCGCTCCTCGTCAGCGTGCTGGTCTTCCTGGTCAACCACGAACTCCCGATCTCCTTCGTCGCGATCGTGCCGCCGATGTGGGGCGCGATCACCATGGCGATCCGCTGGCTGCTCGTCGAGATGCTCGGGATCGCGGCCATCGCCTCGTACGGCAGCGCCACCGGCCAGGGCGCGTTCGCGTTCCCGCACTTCGGCCCCGACCTCGGCGGCACCCTGCTGCAGGCGTTCGAGCTCACCATGGTCACGATCGTGCTCGTGGTGGCTCTCACCGTGGCCAGTGAGCGCACCGCCACAGCGCGCCTGGGCTCGAGCGAACTCCTCTACCGGTCCAACTTCGAGACCTCGCTGGCCGGCATGCTCGTCCTGGTCAGGGACGGCGACGCCTGGCAGGTGCAGCGCCACAACGACGCCGCCGCCGCGCTGCTGCCCCGGCTCACCGACGGTGTCCGCGACCTCGCCGGCCTGCTCGGCGAGCAGGCCGCGGCCCGGGTCACCACGGCGGACGGCCACGAGCGCTCCGAGGGGCTCGACCTGGAGATCGAGAGCCTCGACGGCCGCCAGTTCCAGATGGGCGTGGTGCCGCTGGAGCTCGAGGACGGGGAGCGCAGCCTCGCCGTCCAGTTCCTCGACATCACCGACTCGGTCAACGCCAAGGCCAGGGCGGCCGAGGAACTCCAGCGCGCCGCCGAGGTGCAGCGCGCCCTGTCCCCCGCCGAGCTCCCGTCCCGCGCCGGCTGGGAGCACGGGGCCGCGGCCGTCCCCGCCCGCGAGGTCGGCGGCGACTTCTACGACCTGCGCATCGAGGGCCGCTACGCCGTGATCTTCCTCGGCGACGTGATGGGCAAGGGCATCGGCTCGGGAATCCTGGCGGCCGCCACCCGCACCGCCCTGCGTTCGGGCAATCCTGCCACCAGGCCCGCCGACGCGCTGGCCGACAGCGTCCGGATCATCGACGAGGAACTGACCCGGTCCAACGCCTTCGTCACCCTCGGCTACGCCACCGTCGACCTGCTCACGGGCCGCACCGGCCTGGTGGACGCCGGCCACGGGCTGAGCTTCCTCGTCCGTAACGGCGGCACCGAGGTCGAACGCCTCGCCGGCGCTGACCTGCCGCTCGGCCTGGGCAGCTCCTGGGGCGAGCAGCGCGTCGACCTGGCCCCCGGCGACTCGCTGCTCATGGTCAGCGACGGCGTGCTCGAGGGCTGGGGCGACTCGGTCGAGGACCTGGTCGCCGCGATCAAGGGCCTGCGCGCGGACCCCGCCGTGAGCACCCCGCAGGTGTTCGCGGAGGCACTGTGCCGCGGCGCGGATCCCGGGGCCGAGTCGACCGACGACGCCACCGCCGTGCTCATCCACCGCAGCATGGTCCCGGAAGGAGCACGCGCGTGAGTACCCGCGGGTCGCGTGACTACCGCGGCGAACGTGCCGAGACCCGCCGCCTGCTGCTGCTGCGGATCTGGATCACCCTGACCCTGATCCTCGGCCTGAACTACG
>JAGQUI010000989.1 GCA_020438595.1 Propionibacteriaceae bacterium
GTACGGCCTGAGGACCACGATTTCTAACTGCAGCAACAATTACGGTCCGTACCAGCATGTGGAGAAGTTCATTCCCCGCCAGATCACGAACATCCTCGAGGGCGAGAGGCCGAAGCTGTACGGCAGGGGCGAGAACGTGCGCGACTGGATCCACACCGAGGACCATTCCAGCGGTGTGTGGACGATCCTGACCAAGGGAAGGATCGGCGAGACCTACCTGATCGGCGCGGACGGCGAGAGGAACAACATCACCGTGCTTCGCATGATTCTGAAGATGATGGGACAGGACGAGGACGCGTTCGACTGGGTGAAGGACCGTCCGGGCCATGACCGCCGTTACGCGATCGATTCCACGAAACTGCGGACCGAATTGGGCTGGACGCCCACGCACACGGACTTCGAGTCCGGTCTGAAGGCCACCATCGACTGGTACGCGGACAACCGCCAGTGGTGGGAGCCCGCCAAGGCCGCCACCGAAGCCAGGTACAGGCAGAAGGGCAAGTAAGAAGAATAAGAGAACGGTAACA
>JAGQUI010000990.1 GCA_020438595.1 Propionibacteriaceae bacterium
GGCGGACTACGTCGCGCTCGGCGCGCAGCTCTCGCGGCGCGGCATCGACATCGACAGCATCACCGCGGCGGTTGCGGATTTCGCGGTCGCCATCCCCTCGTGGGGCGTCGGCACCGGCGGCACGCGCTTCGCCCGCTTTCCGGGCGCGGGGGAGCCGCGCGACATCTTCGACAAGCTCGACGACTGCGCCGTCATCAACCAGCTCGCGCAAGCGACGCCGACCGTGTCGCTGCACATCCCCTGGGACAAGGTGAAGGACCTCAAGGGCCTGAAGCAGAAGGCGACGGCGCTCGGCCTCGGCTTCGACGCCATGAATTCCAACACGTTCCAGGATTCGCCGGGGCAGAAGAAGAGCTACAAGTTCGGCAGCCTGTCGCACACCGACAAGGCCGTGCGCGACCAGGCCATCGCCCACAACATCGAATGCATCGAGATCGGCAAGGCGCTGGGCTCCGACGCGCTGACGGTGTGGATCGGCGACGGCTCGAACTTCCCCGGCCAATCGCATTTCACCCGCGCCTTCGAG
>JAGQUI010000991.1 GCA_020438595.1 Propionibacteriaceae bacterium
GTTCGCCCAGGTGGCGTCCTGCGGCGCCCACAGCATGACGGCGAAGTAGAAGACGGCGAAGCCTGCGATGGCGCCGAAGACGACTGCCAGACTGTCGGACTTGAGGAAGGCCAGCGCCACTCCGACAAGAACGGCGACGCTTGCCGCCCAGATGAGTATCTGTAGTGAGTCCATTGCCTGCTTCCGGTTCGCGCGATGTCTCCCGCACGAACCTACAGGGCCACATGTCTCCCGGCCCGCCCGCGAACGGCGTCCGGTGGTCCGAATCGCTTGGACACTCCTCGGCGGGACTCGCTACCTTGAACCCCAGCGCTGCGGGGCGGTAGCTCAGCCGGTCAGAGCAGGGGACTCATAATCCCTGGGTCGTGGGTTCGAGCCCCACCCGCCCCACCTACAGCCCCACCTACTGGCCCACCTACAGCCCCACCCACGAGCCTGCAACGGTCCCTGAGGAGCCGCGGGACGAGGAACGAGCCCCGCAGCGTCACGAAGGGCCGCCGTCACGACCTCACCGGGCCAATCCGCG
>JAGQUI010000992.1 GCA_020438595.1 Propionibacteriaceae bacterium
TAGCCGCGCATGCGCGCCAGGCTCGTCTGGGCGAAGACCTTGCGGATGTGGTTGTAGAGGCCGGTGTAGGTGGCCGGCGTCGAACGGGCCGAGCGCCCGATGGGCGTCTGGTCGACGAGGATCACCGAGTGCAGGTGCTCGTCGCCGGTCATGGCCGCGAACGGCGCCGCGGGCCGGCGGGTGTGGTGCTTGCGGGCCGCCAGGGCCCGGTACATGGTCTCGTGCACGGCCGTGCTCTTGCCCGAGCCCGAGACGCCGGTGACCACCGTCAGCTGCCCGAGCGGGATCTCGATGTCGATGCCCTTGAGGTTGCGTCCCGTCAGGCCGCTCAGGCGCAGCACCTCGCCCTCGCGCCGCGCGGGGCGGCCGCCGGTCAGGGGCTCGGGCCCGCCGGTGCCGACGCGTCCGGCGAGGAAATCGCCCGTGGGCAGGCCCTCGCGGGCAGCCACCTCGGCCACGGTGCCCTGGGCCACGACGGTGCCCCCGTGCTCCCCCGCCCCCGGTCCGATGTCGATGATGTGGTCG
>JAGQUI010000993.1 GCA_020438595.1 Propionibacteriaceae bacterium
CGGCCCGGGCGGCGGCGATCATGGTGGCGGCGACGGTGGTTCCGCCTGTAGCGCCGGTCGTCATGGCATAGGCGAGATCGGCGCGGCTGAGCTTCATGGCGCCCTTCGTGCCGGCCAGCGCCCGCCGCTGGGATGCCGAAAGTCCGATCTTCAGGCGGCCATCCATGACGGCAATCGTGGCTGGCGTGGCGCCATGGTCGCGCACCATCGATTCCACCGATTCCGCCATGGCCTCATTGTCGGGAAACGGCATGCCGTGGGTGATGATCGTCGACTCCAGCGCCACGACCGGCTTTCCGGCGGCCAGTGCGGCGGCCACATCCGGCGCAATATCCAATATCCGGTCTGTCATGTTCCGTTCAGTCTCCGGGTTTCGATCAGGCGATCCTGATAGGGTGCTCCTGCCAGATCCGGAGCGGAGGCCACGGTTTCCACCGCCAGCGCGGCGGCGGCGAGCCCTTCCATGGCAGCGTCGCGCAGGTTCCGGTTCCGCATCAGGGCAGCGACCGCCGCTCCTGTCAAC
>JAGQUI010000994.1 GCA_020438595.1 Propionibacteriaceae bacterium
GACCCGAAGACCGCCGCAGTGATCGAGCGCTGCCACCAGGCTGCGATCAAGGACGCCCTGGACTTCATCGAGCAGAAGGCCCTGTTCACCCGCGAGGGCACCAACGGTGTCCGCCAGGTCAACGTCCGCGGCCTGGTCGCCACCGCGTTCACCCACCGCGACTCCCGCGCCGGCGACCCCGACCTGCACACCCACGTTGCCGTGGCGAACAAGGTCCAGACGCTCGACGGCAAGTGGCTGGCCGTCGACGGCCGGCTCATGTTCAAGGCCAAGGTGTCCGCCTCCGAGACCTACAACACCGCGCTCGAACGGCACCTGGTCGAGGCCCTCGGAGTCCGGTTCGATGAGCGCCCGAACGAGGACGCCCGCAAGCGTCCCATCCGCGAGATCGTCGGCGTCGACGCACAGCTGAACACCCGCTTCTCCAAGCGCCGCGCCAGCGTGGAGGAGCGCCGCAAGGAGCTGGCCGCGGCGTTCCAGTCCACCCATGGCCGGCCCCCCACCCCGGTGGAAACCATCCAGC
>JAGQUI010000995.1 GCA_020438595.1 Propionibacteriaceae bacterium
GGCAATGGATTCGATCCGGCCGGACAATCCGGCAACGTCACCCTGACCTTTACCCCCAGCACGCCCTGTAGCAATCCGGCCACCACTACTGTCACCGTCAACGTGCCGGGCACACCTAACCTCGGAACGGCCACCTTATGCCAAACCGACGCGCCCCTCAATCTCAGCACTTTGCAGGATCCCGCCTTCCCGACCGGAAACTGGTCGGGACCGGGAGTAAGCGGCACAAGCTTTAACCCTGCCGGGCAGTCAGGCAACGTCACCCTGACCTTTACTCCCGCCGGAAGCTGCGTCAATCCCGCTACCACGACCGTTACCGTCAACGTGCCCGGAACGCCCAACCTCGGAACGGCCACCTTGTGTCAAACCGACGGACCGCTCAACCTCAATACGCTTCTCGATCCGGCTTTCCCGAGCGGTACCTGGAGCGGGCCCGGCGTCATCGGCAATGGATTCGATCCGGCCGGACAATCCGGCAACGTCACCCTGACCTTTACCCCCAGCACGCCCTGTAGCAATCC
>JAGQUI010000996.1 GCA_020438595.1 Propionibacteriaceae bacterium
ATCTCGGATGACCTCGAGGGCGTGCGCCAGGTCGTCGGGGTAGGGCGACTCGAACTCGACGTACTCCCCCGAGTCAGGGTGCTCGAAGCCGAGCCGCACCGCGTGCAGCCACTGGCGCTCCAGGCCGACGCGCTTGGCCAGCACCGGGTCGGCGCCGTAGTGGAAGTCGCCGACGCAGGGATGCTTGAGCGCGGCCATGTGCACCCGGATCTGGTGGGTGCGGCCGGTCTCCAGGTGCACCTCGAGCAGGCTGGCGAACCGATGCGCCTCGAGCGTCTCGTAGTGGGTGACGCTGTGGCGTCCGCCGGCCATCACCGCGAACTTGTGGTCGTGCTTGGGGTGCCGGGCGATCGGGGCGTCGATGGTGCCTTCGAGCGGGTCGGGATGTCCCTGGACCAGCGCGTGGTAGGTCTTGTCGACGGTACGCCGGCGGAAGGCGTTCTTGAGCACGGAGTAGGCGTGCTCGCTCTTGCACACCACCATCACCCCCGACGTACCGACATCGAGCCGCTGCACGATGC
>JAGQUI010000997.1 GCA_020438595.1 Propionibacteriaceae bacterium
GTGATGAGCAACGCAGCGAACGTGATGGCGATGACGAGCAACTGCGCGGTGAACAGCCGTGCGGCGAGACTGCGCGGTTTCACGACACCATCCCGTAACCGACGCCGCGGACCGTCCTGATGAAACGGGGCGCGGCGGCGTCGTCCTCGAGCTTCTTGCGCAGGTGCCCGACGTGGACGTCCACGATGTGTTCGTCGCCGTACCAGTCGCTGCCCCACACCGCATCGATGAGTTGCCTGCGTGTGAAGGCGCGCTTCGGTGCGCTGGTGAGGCTCTCGAGCAGGTCGAACTCGGTGCGGGTCAGTTCCAGTTCGACGTCGTCGAGCCAGACCTTCCGGGCATCCGGGTCGAGCCGCATCGGGCCGAACAGCCTGGCATGCTGACCTGTCGAGTCCTGCCCGATCGTACGAGGCCGGCGCAGCATGGCCCGGATGCGCGCGGTGAGCTCTCGCGGCGAGAAGGGCTTGACGAGATAGTCGTCGGCCCCGACGGACAGGCCGATCACCTTGTCGATCT
>JAGQUI010000998.1 GCA_020438595.1 Propionibacteriaceae bacterium
CTCGGTGCCCTCGCCGACGCCGACCGCGGCACCGACGCGAAGCTGCCCCTGCGCATCGCGCGCCGCGTTCGGAAAGCTCGTCTGCTTGGTGATGTCCTTGACCGTCATCAGCCCGCGCAGCTCGAAGGCCTGGTTGACGACCAGCACGCGCTCCAGGCGGTGCTCGTGCATCAGCGCCTTGCCCTCGGCCAGCGAGGCGCCCTCCAGCACGGTGACGAGGCGTTCGCGCGGGGTCATGATCTCGCGCACCGGGGCGTCGAGCCGGGTCTCGAAGCGCACGTCGCGGTTGGTCACGATGCCGACCACCTTGCTGCCTTCGAGCACCGGGAAGCCCGACACGCCGTGCTGCTCCGACAGCGCGCGCACCTGGCGCACGGTCTGCTCCGGGGTCACGGTAATCGGGTCGCGCAGCAGACCTGACTCGTAGCGCTTGACGCGCGCGACCTCGGCCGCCTGCTGCCTCGGCGTGAGGTTCTTGTGGACGATGCCGATGCCGCCCTCCTGCGCGATCGCG
>JAGQUI010000099.1 GCA_020438595.1 Propionibacteriaceae bacterium
TGCGTCGCGATCAGCGCCGGGCAGGACGTGCCGGACTGGGTGGCGCAGGCGATGGCCGGCCTGCCCGCGGTGATGGACGACTCCAACCGCAGGGCCCGGAAGTACGAGCGGGGCGTGGTGGACCTGGTCGAGGCGATGGTGCTCGCGCCGAAGCTCGGCCGCGCCTTCACCGGCACGGTCCTGGAGGTGGACTCCGAAGACGACCTCGGCGTCCTGCAGCTCGCCGACCCGGCGGTGGAGGCGAAGGTGAAGGGCGCCGAACTGGTGCTCGGCGAGCAGGTGTCGGCGACCCTGGTCTCGGCCGACCTGCTGTCGGGGAAGGTCGAGTTCCGCGTCCTGGCCGAGTGACCGCTACGTCGCCAGCGGGTGGTGCGGGTGCTGCGGGTCGCGGGCCTGGAACGACAGGATGGCGGGGTTCTGGATCACGCCCTCGCGGATCTCGATCGCCCGGGCGATCGTGGCGTCGGCGTCCCATGCCTCCGGCCCGCCGAGCACGGACGGCAGGAACGGCAGCAGGGCCTCGCTGATCTCCCAGGTCGCGGAGTTCCACAGGTGGGACGGGCTGTGGTCGACCGCGTAGTACGTCACCCCGTCGCCGATGGTGAAGACCGGTTCGGTGAAGGTGGTGGGCCGGGCCCAGCTGAACGCCATGCCCTCGTCGCACGAGACGTCGACGACGAGGGTGCCGGGGGAGAGCAGTGGCAGGTCGGCGTCGGTCAGGAAGATGACCGGCGCGTCGGTGTCCTGCAGCACGCAGTTCACGATGATGTCGTAGCCGGCGAGGAAGTCGGGCAGCGGCTGGGGGCCGTCCTCGGTCTCGGCGAAGTTCACGCCCTCGGGATCGGTGTCGAGGTGCACCAGCCGGGTGGCCGGGATCGGGGCCGCGACGGCGGCGATCTGCCGGGTGGTCAGCACGTCGACGTCGCGGACGCCGAGGGCGGTCAGGGCGGTGACGGCGCCCCGGGCGGTCGCCCCGAAGCCGATCACCACGGCGCGCAGCCGGCGTCCGAAGTCGCCGCTGGTGCCGGTGAGCTGCATCGAGTGCAGCACCGAGCAGTAGCCGGCGAGCTCGTTGTTGCGGTGGAACACGTGCAGGCTGAACGACCCGTCCGGGTTCCAGTGGTTCATGGCCTCGAAGGCGATCAGGGTGAGCTTCTTGTCGATCGCGAGCTGGGTGAGTTCGGCGTCCTGCACGCAGTGCGGCCAGCCGAGCAGCACCTGCCCGTCCCGCAGGCCGGAGATGTCGTCGAGCACCGGCTTGGGCAGCAGCACGACGTCGCACTCGGCGACGAGTTCCTCGCGGGTGCGGAAGCCGCCGACGTACTCCGCCAGGTCGTCGTCGGACGGGCCGAAGGGCCGGCCGTAGCCGTGCTCGAGGAACACCTGCGCCCGGAGTTCGGCCGGAATCCGGTCCAGGTGGGCTGGGTGCAGCGGCAGCCGGTGCTCGTTCTCCTTCCGCGAGCGTCCGACGACTCCGATGCTGAGCTGGTTCACGCGGCCTCCTTGCCCGTCCATCCGGTCAGGCTAACGCGCGGGGGCGATTCGGGGTACATCGGTTCCGGGCGATACGCTGGACGACGGACGAGTCGGCCGGGTGATCGCTGCGCGAGCAGAGGAAAGTCCGGACTCCACAGAGCAGGGTGGTGGGTAACGCCCACCCGGGGTGACCCGCGGGACAGTGCCACAGAGAACAGACCGCCCCTCCGCGAGGAGGAGCAAGGGTGAAACGGTGGTGTAAGAGACCACCAGCACCCCAGGTGACTGGGGTGGCTCGGTAAACCCCACCCGGAGCAAGACCGAGAAGGGTCCGTGTCCTCGGACGCGGGCCCGCGGACGCCGATCGAGCGTTGCTCGCGCGAGGCGCCCGGGTAGGTCGCACGCCGGAAACGGCGAAGGCGGCTGGCAACAGCCGTCGCAGATGGATGATCACCGCCCCTCGCGGGCACAGAATCCGGCTTACAGGCCGGCTCGTCCCTTTTTCTGGCTCTGACTAGGTGCGATGGTGAGCGGATGGGTTGGGAGTCCGCTGGGAGTCCGGAAAATTCCCGGATTTCTCCGCGGGACCCGCCCCCAGGGCGGCGTCGACGGCGTCCCGGCCGCGGTCGTCGGAGTCGGGCCAGAGATGCGAGTAGGTGTTCAAGGTCTCCTCGGCCGACTTGTGGCCGAGCCTGGCCTGAACGGTCTTGACGGATTCGCCGTAGCGGATCAGCAGTGACGCGTAGTAGTGCCGCAACTCATGAAGATCGAAGCCGTCGAGCTTGGCCACCGCCATCCGCGCCCGCCACTCCTCGCCGAGGGTTGTCCAGCGCCAGGGGTGCCGTGGGTGGTCGTGAAGAGAAGTCTCCGGACACGCCGGGGCGATTCACTTTGAAGTCTTGGCTCTTCGAGGTCGCGCCTCTGAAGAACCGTTTGCCGGCAGCAGCGAGATCACCGGGATGAATCGCCCGCGCCTGGAGTATGACGGTTGGTCAAAGCGCCACCACCTCGTCTTGGTGGGCCGACTCACCTGGGTCATGGGGTCAGTATCGCGGCTGCATGCCGTCCACGGCTTGGTCGACACGTGACCGGCTCACCACAGGGTGCGGTGGGCGGCTTTCTCCCGCCGGGCCAACTCATAGCGCCCGCTTTGCCTCAAGATGCTCAGCAACGACTTCAACAGCCGCATCGACAGATCGAACCGATTCTTCCCGGAGGATCTGGTACACATCACCCGAAACCGACGGCAACTCCAACTGCACGTAGTACCCGTCTGGTGGCTGCCCCCACGTGCTGACGTAGGCCAGCCTCCTGGGGTCCGTCTGACTGCCAACGCCGACAGCGCAACGATCCCCTGACCAATAGTCCGCCAACTCCCAGCAACTGCTCCGACGCCCAAGAGCCTCAAGGAAACCAACGATCTCAGGTTCCTTTTCAGGAGTCCTCATTTGGCGAACCGCCCGGCTCGTCCCTCCCCGGTGACCGCCTCGCGGACCAGTGCCGCGATGGTGTCGACGTCGGCCTCGGTGGTGTCGAAGGAGCACATCCAGCGCACCTCGTTGGTCGCGGCGTCCCAGTCGTAGAAGGCGAACCGCTGCCGGACCGCGTCCGCCACGCCGTCGGGCAGCCGCACGAACACGCCGTTGGCCCGGGTCGGCTGGGTGAAGGCGACGCCGGGCACCCCGTCGAGAGCGGCGCGGAGCCGGGCGGCCATCGCGTTGGCGTGGCTCGCGTTGCGCAGCCACAGGTCGCCCTCGTAGAGCGCGACCAGCTGGGCGGAGAGGAACCGCATCTTGCTGGCGAGCTGCATGGTGAACTTGCGGGCGTGGACGAGGCCGTGGGCGGTGTCCGGGTTGAGCACCACGATCGCCTCCGCGCCCAGCGCGCCGTTCTTGGTGCCGCCCAGGGTGAGGATGTCGACGCCGACGTCGGTGGTGAACTCCCGCAGCGGCGCCCCGAGGCTCGCGGCGGCATTCGACAGCCGTGCGCCGTCGAGGTGCACCGCCATGCCGAGTTCGTGGGCGTGGTCGGCCAGCGCGGCGATCTCCGCGGGCGTGTAGACCGTGCCCAGCTCGGTCGACTGTGTGATCGAGAGCGCCAGCGGCTGCGCGCGGTGCTCGTCGCCGAACCCCCACGCCTCGGTGTCGACCAGTTCGGGGGTGAGCTTGCCGTCGGGGGTGGGCACGGCGTAGAGCTTCAGCCCGCCGACCCGCTCGGGGGCCCCGCCCTCGTCCACGTTGATGTGCGCGGTCCTCGCGCACACCACCGCGCCCCAGCGGGGCAGCACCGACTGCAGGCCGATCACATTCGCGCCGGTGCCGTTGAACACCGGCCACGCCTGCGCGGCCTCACCGAAGTGCGCCCGGACGACCTCCTGCAGCCGCCGGGTGTAGACGTCGTTGCCGTAGGACGACTGGTGGCCCAGGTTCGCCTCGGCGATGGCGGCCAGCACGTCGGGATGGACGCCGGAGTAGTTGTCGGACGCGAAGCCGCGCTCGGCGGTGTCGTGGAGTTGCACCCGACGATTGTGGCACCGCGGCCGCCGCTCCTCAGGCGTCGGCGCCGGTGATTCCCGAGGTGGACGCGACCACGTCCCGCATCTTCTTCTCGAACGCCTCGTAGAACATCGACAGCGGGAACTCGTCGTCCATGACCAGGTCGGTGAGTTCCTTCGGCGTCCCCTTCAGCGGCAGCTCGCCGGCCTTCCACGCCGAGGCCGGGTGCGGTTCGACGACTCCGCTGACCAGGTCGTACGCGGCCAGCCAGTGCGACACCTTCGGACGGTCGATCGAGCGCCAGTACAGGTCCTCGATCGCCTGGCCGAGCTCGTTCACGCAGTCGGGCACCTCGTCCCAGTCGAACGCGAGCTTCGTGTCCGTCCAGTGCAGCACCCGCTTCTGGTGCAGCCAGGCGAACAGCAGTTGGCCGCCCAGGCCGTCGTAGTTGCGCACCCGCGTCCCGGTGACCGCGAACCGGAAGATCCGGTCGAAGATCACCGCGTACTGCACCAGTTTCGCGTACCGGGCGAGTTCCTCCTGCGCCGGCGTCGGTTCGGGCAGCGCGGCCAGCTCCCGCTCGATCCGGACGGCCTCACGGAAGGCGGTCAGGTCGCAGCGCAGCTCCTCCAGCGAGTACAGGAAGAAGGGCATCCGCTGCTTGATCATGAACGGGTCGAACGGCAGGTCGCCGCGCATGTGGGTGCGGTCGTGGATCAGGTCCCACATCACGAACGTCTCCTGCGTGAGCCGCTGGTCGTCCAGCATCTCCGCGGCGAGCGGGGGCAGGTCCAGCTTCGTCACGTCGACCGCGGCGCGCACGACCCGCCGGAACCGGGCCGCCTCGCGGTCGCAGAAGATGCCGCCCCACGTGAACGGCGGGATCTCCCGCATCGCGACGGTCTCGGGGAACAGCACCGCCGAGTTGGTGTCGTAGCCGGCGGTGAAGTCCAGGAACTGGATCGGCACGAAGGCGGCGTTGTTGTACGCGCCGGCCTCGAGCCCGGCGACGAAGTCCGGCCAGACCACCTGGACGAGCAGCGCCTCGATGTGGCGGTCGCGGGAGCCGTTCTGGGTGTACATGGGGAACACCACGAGGTGGACGAGGCCGTCGACCCGCGACCGCTCGGGGTGGAACAGCACCAGCGAGTCGTAGAAGTCGGGCTCCTTGAAGTAGCCGTCGGCCCAGCGGCCGAGGTCGCCGGTGAGCGCCTCCAGGTAGGCGGCGTCGTGCGGGAACAGCGGGGCCAGCTCGGTGACGCCCGCGATCAGGTCGGCGACGTGGGTGCGGGCATCGGAGTGGTAGGCGGCGTCGTCGATGGCCCCGTTCGGGGACTCCAGGGACGCCAGCGCGGTGGCGGACTGCTTCACCTTCCGCCACGCGGGGTGCTGCGTGAGCGTCGAGGTGTCGGGTGTGACGGTGGTCATGGCGCATTCTCACGCGCCGGGGCCCACCTTGTCACGGGTCCGGGCGGGGGCAGCGTCGTGCGGCCCGGGGGCGAGGCTGTACGACTCCGTGCGAGAAGTCGCGAACCGTCTGCCCGGGGCGTGCCGCGCTCGTAGTCTGGGCGGGTGCGCACCCCGGTACGAGTGCTGGGAGCCGCCCTCGCGGCGGTTCTCCTGACGGGCTGCAATTTCGCGAACGTGTGGAACGAGGTGCCGGCGACCCAGCCGTCGTTCAGCCCGGCCCCGGAACCGTCGAGCGAGGAGCCCGACGACCGTGTCCTGCACCCCTACACCGGCGAGCTGGGCCGGAACACGACCTGCCGCACGGCCACGAAGTCCGAGCTGTCGGACTGGGGGCAGATCGGCGGCATGGGCACCTACCTGGCCGGCGCGCGGGTGCGGTCGAACGCGCCCTGGTGGACGGCGGCGGTGGTCACGCGCATCACGAAGGACAACGGGGCGACCGTGGACCGGTACGAGTACTTCGTGACCAGCTGGCCGACCTACGGCGAGACGTTCGAGCACGAGCCGTTTGTCTGGCGGATGACCGACGTGACCGGCGACCGGGCGGCGACGAGGGCCCTGGCCTGCGCGAAGAAGCTCCCGCTGCCGGAGCGGAAGCTCGCCGCGAACGATCCGGACACCTACACCGGCAGGCTCGCCGGCGGCGCGAGCTGCAAGGCCGTCTCGCCGGCGCTGCTCGGCCGGATCGAACAGGTCGGCCAGGTGGGCGGCGCGATCACCTACCCGCGCGGCCGGATGGTGCGCGCCAACGGGAAGTGGTGGACGGTGGCCGTGGCCACCGAGGTGCACGCCAACAGCGAGGGCTACACCAGCGACAACGTGCCGGCGACCGCGCTCTTCGTGACCAACGCGCCGTCGTACACGTCCGCGAAGAACCCGTCGATCGTCTCGTTCCCGATCCACGCGAAGAAGTCGGACGCGGCGGCGCGCAAGGCGCTCGCGTGCCTGGAGGGTTGAGGGCCGCCATCCGTTCCGGGATGGCGGCCCCACCAGGTAGACCGGGGGGTTGGTGGCCTGGCGGGGCCTCACCGTCGGCTCCAGAGTTCTTTTGAAGGGGGAGTGGAACCCCACGGCTCCAATAACCGTATCCCGTTCGGTTCCCAAACGCGTAGCGCGATGCCGTGCGTTTTCCTGCTGACCACCGGGCCGGTGGCGCCGGCCCCGGTCAGGGGACGGTCAGGACCTCCGCCCCGTCCGCGGTGACCACGAGGGTCTGCTCGAACTGGGCCACCCGGCTGCGGTCGTCGGTGACCACGGTCCAGCCGTCCTCCCACACGTGCGAACGCTGGTCGCCCAGCGCGAGCATGGGCTCGATGGTGAAGGTCATGCCGACCTCCATCACCGTGTCCACCGCGGGCTCGTCGTAGTGGGGCACCACCAGGCCGGAGTGGAAGGCGGTGTGCACGCCGTGCCCGGTGTAATCGCGCACCACGCCGTAGTCGAAGCGGCGCGCGAACGATTCGATCACCCGGCCGACCACGTTGATCTGGCGCCCCGGCCGCACCGCCCTGATCGCCCGGTTCATCGCCTCCTGCGTGCGTTCGGCCAGGAGCCGGGACTCCTCGTCGACCTCGCCGCAGAAGTAGGTCGCGCAGTTGTCGCCGTGCACGCCGTCGTGGAAAGCGGTCACGTCGATCTTGACCAGGTCGCCGTCGGCGAGCGGGCGGCCGTCCGGGATGCCGTGGCAGACCACCTCGTTCACCGACGTGCAGCACGACTTCGGGAAGCCGCGGTAGCCGAGCGTCGACGGGTAGGCGTCGTGGGCCACGATGAAGTCGTGCACCACCTGGTCGATCTCGTCGGTGGTGACCCCCGGGGCAATCGCTGCCCCGCCCGCGGCCATCGCCTGCGCGGCGATCCGTCCCGCGACCCGCATCCGCTCTATGGTCTCCTGCGTCTGCACGTGCGAGCCCTCGTAGCGTTCGGGACGCGGCCGCCCGACGTAGTCCGGCCGCGGGATGTGCGCGGGCACCGGGCGCATCGGGGATACCGGGAAGGGCTTGATCGCGGTCACGCTGGGGATCATAGTGGGCCCGAACCCGACAGATCGGAGGCCGGAGCGATGGCACAGGGCGAGTGGTACTACTGCCTCGACCACCACACCGTGGAGCCGTACGAGGCGTGTCGCAGCGCCACCCGGCTCGGGCCTTACCCGACGCCCGTCGACGCAGCGAACGCACTCGAGAAGGTGGCGCAGCGCAACGACGACTGGGAGCACGACCCCCGGTTCAACGACGAGGACGAACCCGACGACGAGCCCGACCCGATCGGTCCGTTCGGCGGTTGAGCCCCGGTGGGTGGGACCGGCTCAGGTCCAGGCGAACACGTCGACGTGGTTGCCGTCGGGGTCGGCCACCGTGGCGTAGCGCTGGCCCCAGAACGCGTCCCACGGCTCCCGCTGCACGGTGAAGCCCGCCCGGGCGATCCGGGCCACGGCGGCGTCGACCTCCGCGGCGTCCGTGCACTCGAAGGCCAGGCTCATCGCCGGGCCCCCGACCGGTGGGCGCCAGTCCGGGTTGAAGCTGTGGATCTCGGCGACGGTGTCGAGCATGATCCGGACGCCGCCGGGGCCCGTGCACTCCACGTGGCCCCCTCCGTCCGGGAGCGGGAAATCGAGCCCCAGCAGGCCGTAGAACTCGAGACTGGCATTCAGGTCGGCCACGGTGATGCCGATCGCAGCAAAGGTCGGAGCCATGGCGGCACGATATCCGGCGCGTCCCACAGAGCGGTGTAACCGGATTGAAACACTTTCAGCGGCAGACTGGGCTGCATGGATAAGCAGACCGAGTTCGTGCTCCGCACCATGGAGGAGCGGGATGTCCGCTTCGTCCGGCTCTGGTTCACTGACGTCCTCGGCTTCCTGAAGTCCGTCGCCGTCGCTCCCGCGGAACTCGAAGGTGCGTTCTCCGAGGGGATCGGCTTCGACGGCTCGGCCATCGAGGGCTTCGCCCGCGTGTACGAGTCGGACATGGTGGCCCACCCCGACCCGTCCACCTTCCAGCTGCTGCCGTGGCGCGGCGCCACCCA
>JAGQUI010000009.1 GCA_020438595.1 Propionibacteriaceae bacterium
CCGGACCGAGTTGGGGACGGTTCCTTACTCGGTCCACCCCTCAGCAGACGCGCTCCAGCAGGCCGGTGTCGACGTCGTAGTGCAGTCCGGCGACCGCGGCGCGGCCCGCGATCAGGGGGTGCGACGCGAGCAGTTCGACGTCCGCGCGGAGGCGGCCGGACTGGTCGGGGTCGGCGCCGAAGTCGTAGCCGGAGGCGTCGAGCCCGCTGGCCTCGGTGATCCGGCGCCGGAGGTCGTCGTCGTGGCCGGAGGCCATCGCGCAGCGGCTGTGGCTGATCACGAGGATCCGGTCGACCCGGAGCAGGTTCACGCCGAGCACGCAGCCGGCCAGCGCGTCCGGGGTGACATGCCCGCCCGGCGTGCGCAGGATCTTCGCCTCGCCGTGGAAGAGCCCGATCATCTCCAGCGGCTGCAGCCGGGAGTCCATGCACGTGACCACGGCGATGCCCGCGTGGGCGTAGCCGTCGAAGTTGCGCGGCGCGGAGGTGGCGTAGCGGCGATTGGCCGCGAGCAGGTCGTCGAAGGTGTTGTCCACGCGGTCACGATAGCCAGCGCCGCACAGGTCGCGTCCAGCCGTCGTCCACGGACGCCCGCGTGGCCGGGGCCGCCGACCCGGGCCGGCCGTCGTAGGGTGCCAGAGTGAAGTTCGGTGCGGAGATCGACCCGTTCGGGTCCCGGCGCAGGATGGCCGTGTTCACCGTGGCGACCCTGATCGCGGCCGTGGGCATCGGGCTGCTCGGCGGCGCGTTCCGGTGGTGCCTCGAGCAGGCCGACATGCTGCGCCTGACCCTGCTGTTCTGGGCGCACGGGCTCGCCTGGGGCTGGCTGGTCCCGATCCTCGTCGTGGCCGCCTGCGCCGCCATCGGCCACCTGTTCACCTTGCTCGCGCCACGCGCGTCGGGCAGCGGCATCCAGGACGTGGAGGCCGTCTGGCACGAACAGGAGGACCTGCCCGGCCCCAGCGTGCTGCCGTCCCGCTTCTTCGGCGGCGTGATCGCGATCGGCTCCGGCATGGTGATGGGACGCGAGGGGCCCAGCGTGCACCTCGGCTCGACGATCGGTGCGGAGGTCGGACGCTGGTTCCGCCTGTCGGACTACGAACGCAAGCTCCTGTACACCACGGTCGGCGGCGCCGGCCTGGCGGTGGCGTTCAACGCCCCGGTGGGCGGCGCCCTGTTCACGATCGAGGAGGTGACGAAGTCGTTCCGGGTGCGGGTGATCCTGGTCACGCTGATGTCGACCTCGGTCGCCGTGTGGGTGTCGCGGTTCATCATCCCCGAGCACGCCGACTTCGTGGTGGCGCCCGTGCCCTCGCCGGACGTGGCGGTGCTCGCGGTCTACGTCCTGCTCGGCCTGGTGGCCGGCGCGGTCGGCGTGGCCTACAACGCGCTGGTGATGGGCATGCTGCGGCGCACCGACCGGATGCGGCTGAACCCCACCGCGCGGGCCGCCGTGATCGGCGGCCTGATCGGCGCGCTGCTCTGGTTCGACCCGATGGCCGCGGGCGGTGGCGGCGACGTGGCGCAACTGGTGCTCGGCGAGCACCCGTTCACGCTGTGGGGGCTGCTCGCGCTGCTGGCCGTCCGGTTCGTCGCGGGACCGCTGTCCTACGCGTCCGGAACGCCGGGCGGGCTGTTCGCACCGCTGCTGGCGCTCGGCGCGCTCCTGGGTGCGGTCTTCCACTCCTTCGTCCTGACGATCGGCGGGGAGGGTGCCGCCGAACTCCTCGGCCGCAGCCCGGTGCCGTTCGCCGCGGTCGGGATGGTGGCGCTGTTCACCGCGTCCGTGCGGGCGCCGCTGACCGGGATCGTGCTGATCACCGAGATGACCTCGACGGCCTCGCTCACGCTGGCGATGTTCGCCGCGGCCGCGGCCGCGATCTTCATGACCACCGCGCTGAAGGGGCGCCCGATCTACGATTCGTTGCGCGACCGCATGCTCGAGCTGAGGGATGCCCGGGCGGGAACCACTGTCACGGAGGAACCATGACCAGCTTCGGCCGTACCGATGACCTGCGAGGAGCGCGATTCGAGGAGGCCGACCTGACCGGCGCCCGGTTCGAACGTGCGGACCTGTCCGGGGTCGTCATGCGCGGGGTCGAGGTGAGGGACCTGGACATCGACAGCCCGTGGCTCGGCGAGGGCGGGTCCCTGCGGGTGAACGGCGTCGACGTGGCGCCGCTCGTCGAGGCCGAGCTGAACCGCCGCTTCCCGGGTCGGGCGCAGCGGACCGCGACGGACCCGGACGGCCTCCGGGCCGCCTGGGCGGTGCTGCAGGAGACCTGGGCGCGCACGCTCGATCGCGTGGCCGCCATGCCGGAGGGAACCGTCGACGTCAGCGTGGACGGCGAGTGGTCGTTCGCGCAGACGCTGCGCCACCTGGTCTTCGCCACGGACGTGTGGCTGCGGAAGGCGATCCTGCAGGTCGAGCAGCCCTACCACCCGATCGGCCAGACGATCCCGGAGTCGGCCGAGGACGGGGTGGACCTGTCCCTGTTCGTCACCCAGCCGCCGCCATACGCCGAGGTGCTCGAGGTGCGGGCCGACCGGGTGGCGATGGTGACCGACTTCCTCGCCGCGGTCACGCCCGAGCAGCTGGCGGAGGAGCGCGGGAACCCGTGGGCGCCCGCGTACCCCGAGACGGTGCTCTCCTGCCTGCACACGATCCTGGGGGAGGAGTGGGAGCACCACCGTTACGCCGTCCGCGACCTTGACGCGCTTGAGGCAGGCGGCGTGGCCGACTGAGGTCGGGTCGGCGGCCTGCCCGTCCTGTTGCGTCCCACCATCGTTCACCTTATTGTGAATGATATGAACGATATGGGATCAGCCGGGTCGGCGGAGGCGAGCGAGAAGCTCGCCCGCCTGGCCGAACTCACTGGCGGTACGCCGAGCGCGGGGCGGCTGTGGGCGCTCCTGTGGTTCTCGGACCGGCCGCTCTCCCTGGAGGAACTTGCCGATCGGGCGGGGCTGGCGAAGAGCGGTGCCAGCATCACCATGCGGCGCCTGGTCGACGCCCGCCTCGCCCGACGGCTGCCGGCAGGCCCCGACCGGCGGAGCTTCTACACCGTGGCCGACTCACCGTGGCAGGTGGTCGAACACTGGCTCCGGGTGTCCCTGGTGCCCGAACTCGAACTCCTGGGAGGTGCTGCAGACGCCGGGCTGGCGCAGGCGGGCATCGAGGACAACCCGGTCCTGGTCGAGCGCTTCACCGCCTGGCAGGGGTTCCTCGCTGGGGCGAACCAGATTGTCGCGCGCATCCTGGATGAGATCCCGGTCGAGCCCGTCCCGGGCGGAGGAGAACGGCGGTGAACCGCAAGGTCCTGCTGTTCGCCCCGGCCGCGTTCAGTCTCGCCGAGACCTCCCGGATGGTCGAGATCGCCAAGGGCGTGGCCCGTGACCCGCAGGCGTCGCAGCGATTCGAGATCCGCTTCATCTCCGAGGGCGGCGACTTCGAGTCGCTGATCGAGGACAACGGCTTCCCGCTCGAGCGGGTCGAGCCGCGCCTGACCCCGGAGAAGATCGCGCACGTGTTCGCCGTCAACGACGAGGAGGAGTTCGCCCCCGCCTACTCGGGGGCGGAGATGATCGAGAAGGTCGCCGGCGACCTGGTCGTCCTGGACCGGCTGCGCCCGGTCGCGGTCGTGACCGGCTCCTACCTGAGCATGCCGCTGTCCTGCCGGCTGCGCGGCATCCCCGTCGTGTGGGCCGTGCAGTCCACCTGGCTGCCCGGGTTCTTCGCCACCGGCGCCGGCCTGACCGACGACCTGGGTCCCGCCACGCTGAAGCGGCTCGTCGACGCCCTGCTCTACCCCCTGTTCCGTGCGTGGATGTGGTACGGCTTCATCCACCCGGTGAACCTGGCCGCACGCCACTACGGCGTGCCGGGCTTCCGGCCGGTGCTCAGCTTCTTCCAGGGGGACACGTCGCTGGTCGCCGAGCCGCCCGGCTTCACCGACATCGCGCTGCCGCAGGACCACTTCCACATCGGGGCGCTGCTGCCGACCGGCGAGTTCTCGTTGCCACCCGAGGTGGAGGCCCTTCCCGGCGACCGGCCGCTGATCTACTTCGCGATGGGCTCGTCGGGAGTCGGTCATGTCGTCGCCGACCTGCTGGAGAGCTTCCGGGGCACGCCGTACCAGGTGGTCGCACCCGTGCGGGCGCTGGTCGCCGAGGAGCACGTGGACGTACCACAGAACGTCCTGGTCACCGACTGGTTGCAGGCCCTGGAGGTGAACCGACGCGCGGACCTCGCGCTGATCCACGGCGGCATCGGCACCGTGCTCACCGCCGCTCTGGCCGGACGGCCCGTGGTGGGCGTCGGGATGCAGCCCGAGCAGGTCGCGAACATCTCCTGCCTGGTCCGCAAGGGGTTCGCGCGGCGGGTGGGCAAGTCGCGGAACCCGACGAAGCTGGTCCGCGAGGTCCAGGCCGCGATCGCCGAACTCCTCGCCGACGACACCGCGCGAGGACGGGCGGCCGCCTACGCCGAGTCGATCAGCGACTGGGAGGACGGCTCTGCCCGGGCGGTAGCTCTGCTCGTCGAGCGCTACGGGTGAGGGGGTACCCGGCGGATCAAGGTTCGTGTACTGTAGCGGTACACGAATAGGGAGAGCCCGGAACCATGCCTCGGATCGCTCAGCCGCTCGACGCCGGGCGTCGGCAACAGCTCCACGCCGTGGCCGCGGAGGAGTTCCTCACCCACGGCTACGAGCGCGCGTCCCTGAACCGCATCATCGACCGGGCCGGGATCGCGAAGAGCTCCTTCTACTACTACTTCGAGGACAAGCGCGCGCTCCACGCCGACCTGGTCGCGCACCTGGAGCGGACCGTGCGGGAGGCCCTGCACCTGCCCCGGATCGAGCGCCTGACCGCGGACGGGTTCTGGTCCGCGGCCGAGGGACTGGTCGCCGACCTGGCCCGGGTGCTCGAGCGGACGCCCGAACTCGCGACGGTCGCCCGGGTCCTGTACGGCGCGGGCCCGGAGGGAGCCAGTCCGGAGCTGGCCCGCCTCATGGCGGACGCACGCGGTTGGGTGGCACGGGCGCTCACGCGAGGCCAGGAGCTGGGCGTGGTGCGGCGCGACCTGCCGCCGGAGCTCCTCGCGCGGCTGGCGATGGCGGTCTTCGTCGAACTCGACCGGTGGGCCCTCGAGAACTTCGAGGACCCCCGCACCGGAAGGGCCGCGGACACCGCGGTCCAGATGCTGTTCGCAACGATCCGGGGAGGGAACCCATGACCACCGTGCTGTTCGCCCCGGTCACCTTCAACCTCGCCGAGACCACCCGGATGATCCAGGTGGCGCGCGCGCTGCCCGCAGACCTGCGCCCGGTCTTCATGGGGTACGAGACCGACTACGTCCCGCTGATCCGCGCCGCAGGTTTCGACTACCGGGGGCTGGCACCGGCCTGGACGGACGCGCAGCGCACGCAGGCGATGGACTTCGACCAGGGCCGCGCGCTGAGGAGCCCCTTCACCGACGAGCTCGTGGCGGCCAGGGTCTCGGCCGAGCGGGCGCTGATCCGGGAACTGGGCGCGAAGGCCGTGGTCACCGGGTCGAACATGACCTCGTTCGTGGCCGCGCGCGCCGAGCAGGTGCCGCTGTTCTTCCCCGTCCCGTTCGCACTCACCCAGCCCCAGGTCGCCCAGGCCCGGCGGATGTACCTCGTCCCGGGCGAGGGTGCGTTCGCGCGCTTCGCCGACCGGCTGGCCACGGCCGCGCTGCGGCTGGCGTACAACCGGCTCCCGCTGGCCCCCCGCGCGTTCGCGACCGTGGCCAGGGCCAACGGCGTGACCCCGACGCGAACCGTCGGGTCGATGATCAGGGCGGACTTCAACCTGCTGACCGAGATGTCCTGGGAGCTCGAGGGCTTCGACCTGCCGCCCGATTTCGAACGGGTGGGGCCGATCTTCGCCCACATCGACAACCCCGTGCCGGCGATCGTCACCGAACTGGCCGCCGCGGCCGAACCGTTGGTCTACCTCGGCCTCGGCTCGTCGGCGACCCGGGAGCTGGCGCTCACCGCGGCCCGCCAGTTGGGCACCCTGCCGGTGCACGTGGTCGCGCCGATCAGGCACTACCTCGACCCCGGCGATCGCGTTCCCGGCAACGTGCACGTCGTCGACCTGGTCCCCGCACACAAGCTCGGGGGCCTGGTGGACGCCGCGGTGCTGCACGGCGGCCAGGGGACCGTCCAGACCGCCTGCGCCACCGGCGTCCCGTTCGTGGGCATGGGCCTGCAACCCGAGCAGACCTGGCACGTCGTGCTCTGCGAGCGCCGGGGCAACGCGATCAGCCTGCCGCCGAAGAAGGCGGGCAGCCCCGACTTCGTCGCGGCCGTGAAGCGCGTGCTCACCGACCCGGGAATCCGGACCGCGGCCGGGGAGGTCCAGCGGGCCTACGCGACCGAGGACGGGGCCCGCGTGGTGGCCCGGATCATCGCCGACAACCTGGCCGGCTGAGCCCCCGCGGGCACGCCGGGGCCACGCTAGGCTCGCAGGCAGGGTCAGCCCCGGAACGAGGAGATGGTGATGGCAACACTGGCAATCGTCGGAGCGGGCCCGGGACTGGGTGCCGCCGTTGCCCGCAGGTTCGGCCGCGAGGGCTTCGCCATCGCGCTCGTCTCGCGCGACCGGGCCAAGCTCGACGGCCTGGCGGCCGAACTCGCCGACGGCGGGGTGACCGCGCGCGGGTACGCCGCCGATGTGCGCGACGCCGCCTCCCTCGAGGCCGCCCTCGGGGCCGCGGCGGGCGACCTGGGCCCGATCACCGCCCTGCAGTACAGCCCGCTCCCGGCGCGGGCGTACCTGGAACCCGTGCTCGACCTCACCCCGGAACTCGCGCTCGAGGCGCTGCGCTTCTCCGCCCTGGGCCTGATCACGGCTGCCCGTGCCGTGCTGCCGGCGATGCGCGCCGCGGGCGACGGCACGATCATCCTGATCAACGGGGGCACGTCGGTGAAGGCACGGGCCGGTTTCTCCGGCACCTCGGTGGCGTTCCCCGCCGAGAGCGCGTACGGGGAGATGCTGCACGACGCCCTGGCCGGTGAGGGCGTGCGCGTCGTCCAGCTGGTCATCCCTGGCTCGATCCCGAAGCTCCAGGTCGCCAACGGTGTGGACGGGGTCGCGGAGCGCATCTGGCAGCTGCACACGTCGCCGGGCGAGTTCCGGACGATGCTGATCCCGCTCGAGGACGGCCGGGAGTAGCGCCGCCCACTGGACCGGCGCGGCGAGGGCTCAGGCGTGGTAGCGGGAGCCCACCGCGGCGATCGGCTGCGCCACCGCGACGCCGGAGGAGTCCCGGCGCAGGTCCGCGGCCGGCAGGTCGATCGGGGTGCCGGACGCTGCCGCGGCGATCGCGGGGTCGGGACCGGCCCAGGCCAGCAGCAGCCCGTCCTCGCCCTTCAGAAGGCGCTGGCAGCGCACACCGCCGGTGGCCCGGCCCTTGCCCGGGTACTCCGCCAGCGGGGTCACCTTGACGCTGCCCGAGTCGGTGCCGGGCAGCGCGGCCGACGAGCCGGCCACCGTCACCACGGACGAGTCCGCCAGCGGCGTGGCACCGAAGAAGACCGCGCGGGCGCCGGGAGCCAGCTTGACGCCGGCCATACCGCCGCCGGAGCGTCCCTGCGGTCGCACCGACGACGCCGGGAAGTGCAGCAGCTGGGCGTCGCTGGTGACGAACACGAACTCGACCAGGTCGTGGCTCAGTTCGACCGCGCCCACCACCTCGTCGCCGTCGTCGAGCCGGATGATCTCCCAGGCGTCCTTGCCGATGATCTCGGGGTTCACCCGCTTGACCACGCCGTTGCGGGTGCCCAGCGCCCAGCCGAACGTGCTCTCGCCGAGCGTGCCCAGCCCGAGGATGCGCTCGCCGGCCTCCAGCGGGAGCAGCTCGACGGCGGGTGAGCCGCCCTGCAGGTTCGGCGCGGCAGCGGTGACCGGCACGGACGGCACGTCGATCGCCTGCGCGCGGAGCAGCCGTCCCCGGGAGGTCAGGACGCAGAACTCGCCGCGCGCCGTGGTCCGGACGGCCGAGCTGATCACGTCGTGCGTGGCCCGCGGTCCCGAGGTCGGCAGCGGCTCGTCGTTGTCGGTGCGGGCCAGCAGGCCGGTCGAGGACACCATCACCCAGCACGGGTCGTCGGCGATCTCGAGGCTGGCGGCGGCGGCCTTCGCCGCGGTCACCTGGTTGCCCGCGGAGGCGAGCAGGATCGTGCGCCGCGGGGTGCCGTGGGTGCGGGCGACCTCGTCCAGCTCGTGCGCGGTCACCTCCCGCAGCCGTGCGTCCGAGTCGAGGATGTCCTGCAGGTCGTTGATGGTGAGCCACAGCTTCTCGCGCTCGGACTCCAGCTCGATCGTGGAGAACTTCGTCAGCCGGCGCAGTTGCATGTCGAGGATGTAGTTGGCCTGCACCTCGGTCAGCTCGAACGCCTCCATCAGCCGGGTGCGGGCCTGGGCGGAGTCGTCGGAGGAGCGGATGATCGCGATCACGTCGTCGATGTCGACGATCGCGATCAGCAGGCCCTCGACCAGGTGCAGGCGGTCCTTCGCCTTGCCGAGCAGGAACGCCGAGCGCCGCCGGATCACCTGCAACCGGTGCTCCAGGAACACCTCGAGCAGCCGCTTCAGCGACAGCGTCTGCGGCTGGCCCTCGACCAGCGCGACGTTGTTGATCGCGAAGGAGTCCTCCAGCTTGGTCAGCCGGTACAGCTCATCCAGCAGCGCGTCCGGGTTGATCCCGTTCTTCACCTCGATCACCAGCCGGGTGCCGTTGGCGAGGTCGGTGAGGTCCTTGATGTCGGAGATGCCGGTCAGCTTCTTGGCCGTGACGAGGTTCTTCACCTGCTCGATGATCCGCTCGGGGCCGACCAGGTAAGGGAGTTCGGTGACCACGATGCCCTTGCGCCGCGCGTGCACCTGCTCGATCCGGGCCGACGCGCGGACGCGGAAGCTGCCGCGTCCGGTCTCGTAGGCCTCGCGGATGCCGTCCAGGCCGATGATCTTGCCGCCCTCGGGGAAGTCGGGGCCGGGCACGTAGCGCATCAGTTCCTCGACGTCCGCGTCCGGGTGCCACAACAGGTGCTTGAGCGCCTGCACGACCTCGATCAGGTTGTGGGGCGGGATGTTCGTCGCCATACCCACCGCGATCCCGGTGCTGCCGTTGACCAGCAGGTTCGGGAACGCGGACGGCAGCACCGTCGGCTCGGACTCCTTGCCGTCGTAGTTGGGCCGGAAGTCGACGGTGTCGGACTCGATGTCGGCGGTCATCGCGACCGCGGCGGGCGCCATCCGGCACTCGGTGTACCGCATCGCCGCGGGGCCGGAGTCGAGCGAACCGAAGTTGCCGTGGCCGTCCACCGTGGGCAGCCGCATCGCCCAGGGCTGGCCGAGCCGGACCAGCGCGTCGTAGATCGCGGAGTCGCCGTGCGGGTGGTACAGGCCCATCACCTGGCCGACGACACGGGAGCACTTCACGTGCGAGGAATCGGGACGGATCCGCATCTGGTCCATCGTGTAGAGGATGCGCCGCTGCACGGGCTTGAGGCCGTCCCTCGCGTCGGGGAGCGCGCGGGAGTAGATCACCGAGTAGGCGTACTCCAGGAAGCTGGTCTCCATCTCCTCGGACACGTCGACGTCGACGATCCGTTCGACGGGTTCCTCTTCGAGCGGTGGCTTGGCAACCATCTGGTCCTGGCTTCTCTTTCTCTCTTCGTTCGTCACAAGGGGTCGGGCAGCGTGCGCAGGCCGGCGAGCAGGCCGCGCCCGTCCGGTGCCACCACCCACGGGGTGTCGGCCACGGCGTCCTGCTCCTCGGGCAGGACGGTCGTGGTGCCGTGCGCGAGCACCTGCTCGGCCGGCGACAGCTGCCTGATCGCGATCGCCCGGACCCGGTCCGGCGCGACATGGGCGAAGTTGGCGTAGATCATGGGGTCGTGCTGGCCGTCGTCCCCGACCAGCACCCAGGAGATCTGCGGGAAGTCCCGGGTCAGCTGGAGCAGGGTGTCGGCCTTGTGCGCCATGCCGGAGCGGAACCAGCCCGTGTTGGTCGGGCCCCAGTCGGTGAGCAGCATCGCACCGTGCGGGTAGCCGTGCTTCTTCAGGAACCGGGACAGGAACCCGTGCGTGTTCCACGCCCCCGTCGAGATGTAGACCACCGGAGCGCCCGGGTGGTCGTCCAGCAGCGAGGCGTACATCCGGGCCATCGCCGGGACGGACTGGCGGGCCGACTCGTCGCGGATGAACGAGTTCCAGGCGGCGATCATCGGACGCGGCAGCCAGGTCGAGATGATCGTGTCGTCGATGTCGGAGACGAGGCCGAAGTCGACGTCGTCGGAGACGACGTGCACGTCGGCGTGTGCTGTCTTCGAGGTGCGGCTGCGCACCCGGACGTGCCGCCAGCCGGGCAACAGGTCGTGGTTGCGGATGCGCTCGTCGATGTAGCCGCCGCGGTCGGTGGTCGCGGTCACGACCTGTTCGCCGACCGTGATGGTCACGGGGACGCGGACGCAGGCCGCGCTGACGAAGTTGCGGAACCCGCGCCGCTTGATCAGGTCCTCGGTGGCCTTGCCGATCCCGCCACGCGCCCGCTGCGGCACCAGCACCACCCGGCCGAGCACCCGGATGCTCTCGCTGCTGCCGTAGCCGGTGTAGCAGATCACCTTCTCGCGCCAGCCGAGCGCACGCAGCACCCCTTCGATCCGCCGGTCGAGGAACTCCTCGATGCGGGCGGCGATGAACGGGCGGGTACTCACGGCACCCCACCCTAACGACTGCCCGGGCCGGAGCGTGGGAGCGCCGCCGCGACGGGATCACCCCGGCGTCCGACAAGTCGGCGCGGGGGTGAGAGGATGGGCCAATGACGCCACGTCCTGCGCTGCACCTGCCGGCGGGCCTGCGGGCCGAGATCCATGCCTGCGGCTACTTCCCCGAACTGGTGTCGGACGCGGTGGCGCTGGCCCTGGGCCCGGAGGAACCGGTCGCCCACCTGGTGCAGCTCGAGGCGACCTTCAACCGCGACGAGATCCAGCGCCACATGTCGGTGCTGGTGCTCACGGCGTCCCGGCTGATCGTGGCGCACACCGACGAGAACGACAATCCCGGCGAGCCGTCCCAGGCGTTGACGACCACCGAGTCGGTGCCGCTGCGGGAGGTGAACTCGGTCGCACTGAGCCAGGTCGTCTCACGTCCGGAGCACCACGGCTCGCGCCGGTCCGAGGTCGCCGAGGCGTGGCTGACGATCACCTGGGGCACGATGCGCCGGCTCGACCTGGAGCCCGCCCACTGCGGCGATCCCGAGTGCGAGGCCGACCACGGCCTGACCGGCATGCTCGCCGGTGACGACCTGACCGTGCGGATCAGCGCCACCGGGGACGGCGAGGCCAAGGTCGGCCAGCTGATCTCCTTCACCTCGGCGCTGCAACTCGCCACCGGCACCGTCGGGTGAACCCGCTCCTGCCGCGGTACGGCGAATCCACGCTCGCCGACCTGCTGCCGAGCCTCGGTGCGCACCTGGGGCTGCCCGGCGCCGAGGACGTGCTGGACCTACCGGACGCGGAGCGGTACCTGCTCGTCCTGATCGACGGCCTCGGCCGCGACCTCGTCGACGACTACGCCCGGCACGCGCCGTTCCTGGCCGGTCTGGACGGCCGCACCATCACCTCGGGAGTGCCCAGCACGACGGCCACGTCCATCACCAGCCTCGGCACCGGCCTGGCCCCCGGGGCGCACGGGATCGCGGGCTACTCGTTCTGGTACCCCGCGGCCGGGCAGGTGCTGCAGACCCTGCGGTGGCCCGCCGACATCGACGGCCTGGACGTGCAGCCGCAGCTGACCTGCCTCGAGCGGCTCGAGCGGGCCGGCGTCCGCACGTCGACGATCGCGCCGGCGCACTTCTCCGGCAGCGGCCTGACCGTGGCGGCGCTGCGCGGACCGGCGTTCCTGCCGGTCACCGACGAGGCCGACGGGGATCGACGCGTCGACCTCGCCGTCCAGGCGGCGACGGCGGGGGAGCGGACCCTGGGCTACTTCTACGAACGCCAGCTCGACCACGCGGGCCACGTCCGGGGGGTCGGCTCGAAGCTGTGGCTGCAGGAACTCGAGCGGGCCGACGCGCTCGTGGCGCGGGTGCGGGACGCCGTGCCCCCGGACGTCCGGCTGGTCATCACCGGCGACCACGGCATGGTGAACGTCCCGCGTTCGCAGCGGATCGTGGCCGAGGACGAGCCGGGCCTGCTGGCCGACGTGACCGCGCTCGCCGGTGAGGGCCGGCTGCGCCAGTTGATGACCGGCAGGCCGGGGGCCGTGGCCGGCAGGTGGCGCGATCGGCTGGGCGATCGGGCCTGGGTGCGGACCAGGGACGAGGCGGTCGAGGAGGGCTGGTTCGGTGCGGTCTCGCCGCGACTGGCCGGGCGCTTCGGGGACGTCCTGGTCGCGATGGCCGACGACGGCGCCGTGATGAGCCGCGCACTGGCCAGGGAGTTCCAGCTCGTCGGCATGCACGGTTCGCTCACGCAGGCCGAGCTCGAGGTGCCGCTGCTGTTCGCCTGACCGGTCCAGGGCTCACCAGAGCGGGTGGATCGCCGCCCGGAGCAGGTCGTCGTACACCTCGTGGACGGCCGCGTCGAAGGCGGCCAGGTCGAAGCCGCCGTCCAGCAGGGCGCCCGCATCGGCGTTGCCCTGCGCCTGCGTCACGTTCCGGGCACCGGGGATCACCGTCGTCACACCCGGACGGGAGGCGATCCAGGCGAGCGTCGCGGCGGGCAGCGGCACCCCGTCCGGCAACGCGGACGCGAGCCGGCGGGCGGCCTCCAGGCCCGCCGCGTAGTCAACGCCGGAGAAGGTCTCGCCGCGGTCGAAGGCCTCGCCGTGCCGGTTGTAGCTGCGGTGGTCGTCGGAGGCGAAGGTCGTCTGCTCGGTGTAGCGGCCCGACAGCAGTCCCGAGGCCAGCGGGACGCGGGCGAAGATCGCCACCTGTGCCGCCTGCGCGGCCGGCAGCACCTCGTCGAGCGGCTTGAGCCGGAACGGGTTGAAGATGATCTGGATGTTGGTCACGTTCGGACGCGCGATCGCGGCGAGCGCCTGCTCGCAGGTCTCCACCGAGACGCCGTAGGCGGCGATCGCCCCGCTGTCGACCAGGTCGTCGAGAGCCGCGTAGGTGTCGTCGGCGGTGATCACCGCGGTCGGCGGGCAGTGCAACTGGACCAGGTCGAGCGTGTCGACGGCCAGGTTGCGGCGGGAGCGGTCGGTCCAGGCGCGGAAGTTGTCCGGGTTGTAGTTCTCCGCCTCCTGCGGCATCCGGCGGCCCATCTTGGTTGCGACCGTGATCCCGTGGCCCGGCGCGGCCGCGAGGAACTCCCCGATGAGCGACTCGCTGCGCCCGTCGCCGTACACGTCCGCGGTGTCGAACAGGGTGACGTCTCGCGCGGCGGCGGCGCCGAGCACCGCGAGGGCGTCCGGCTGCGACACCTGGCCCCAGTCGGCGCCGAGCTGCCAGGTGCCCAGCCCGATGGCGGAGATCGTGCGGTTCGTCCTGCCGAGCGGCCGGGTCTGCATGGGTTCCTCCCCGCCGACGGCGCTCCCGTCGGCTCTGCTCAGGACTCTACCGAGCCGTGCACCGCCCCGGACGGTTCGGCGTGAACCACCCCGGTGGGCGAGAATGACGCCCGTGGCGGAACTGACCTACTTCACCGGGCCGATGGACTGCGGCAAGTCGACGCTGGCACTCCAGGTCGCCTACACCGAGTCCAGCGCGGGCCGGCAGGGACGGCTGTTCACGATGCTCGACCGCGCGGGCACGTCCACGATCACGTCCCGGATCGGCCTCGCCTCGCCGGCGCAGGAGGTGACGTCCGACCTCGACTTCTGGCGCTACGTCGTCGCCGAACTCACGGCGGGCCACCGGGTGGACTTCCTGGTCTGCGACGAGGCGCAGTTCTACACCCGCGAGCACGTCGACCAGCTGGCCCGGATCGTCGACGAGCTCCAGATCGACGTGTTCTGCTTCGGCATCCTGACCGATTTCCGCACCGAGCTGTTCCCGGCCTCTCAGCGACTGGTGGAGCTCTGCGACCGGATGGAGCTGCTGCAGGTGCGCCCCCGCTGCTGGTGCGGGGAGCCGGCCACCCACAACGCGCGCACGGTGAACGGCGTCATGGTCACCGAGGGCAGCCAGGTCGTCGTCGGGGACACCGACTCCGCGGAGGTGGCCTACCAGGTGCTGTGCCGGCGTCACCACCGCCGTCGGGTGACGGCGCAGGTCGCTGCGGTCACGCTGAGCCCCGACCCGCTGCCGTTCGAGTCCGACTGATCAGCGTTTGCGGGGGTTCTTCGGCGCGCCGAACATGATCTCGTCCCAGCTCGGCACGGAGGCACGCTTGCGCTTCGGCCGCGCGGGGGCCGGCTGCTCGGCCGCGGGCTCCTCCTCGACCAGGGCGGGCTGCTCGGGCTCGGCGGGCGCCGGCTCCTGCAGTTCGTCCTCGTCGGGCTCCGGCTCGACGGCACGCAGGCGCGGCGGGACGGCCGGTTCCGGCATCGGGCCGGCCTCCTCCTCGACGTCGTCGAGGTCGAGCACCTCATCGTCCGGTGCGTCATCGAGGACGGGCGACGACGGGGCCTCCGACTGCCGGATCAGCCCGGCGTAGATCTGCACGGAGTCCTCGTCGAAGCTGGACAACATGTCGTAGAGCACGTCCAGCCCGGAGTCGGCGGACGGCACGATGTCGTAGACGCCGTCGACCTCGGCCAGTTCGCCCTCGGCGTAGGCGTCGTCGGTCTCGTCGATCTCCTCCAGCGGGAGGGTGTCGTCGGGATCCTCGGGCTCGTCCACCCGCGGCTGCACGACCCGGACGAGCGCGAGGTCGTCGTTCAGCCCGACCGTCGGCTCGGCCTCCTCCTCGCGGCGGCGCCGTCCCGGTTGCGGGCCGTGGGAGGCCGAGTGCAGGCCCAGCAGCCAGCGGGCGTCCTCGTTCTCGGCCACGGAGAACCGGCTGCCGGCGTCATAGGTGAACAGCGCGTCCCGGTGGGCCTTGCCCGAGTCGTAGTCCACCCGGACGGCCCAGCGGCGTCCCTCGAGCTTCCAGGCGTCCCACAGCACGGTGTCGAGGGCGACCCGGCGGGAGGCGAGCCGGTCGGTGACCACCTCGCCCAGCGTGCGGTGCGCGATGGTCTCGGAGCCGCGGCGGACGGGGTGGCCCTGCGCCTGGCCGGCGATGAACTCGCGTTCGGCGATCACGGGGGCCGCGAACGGCTCGACCCAGTCGGTGTCCATCCCGGCCGCGCGGGCGACCTCTTCCAGGCTCTGCCCGGCACGGACGCGTGCCTGGATCTCCCGGGGGCTCAGCGCGCTGTCCATGTCGATCTCCAGGTGGGTGGCCTGCGGCGGCTGGCGCACCGGACCCCTGGCGTCGTGGACACGGTCTCGGTGAGTCATCGCCCCTGCTTCGTTTGTGTCTGCAGGTAACCTACCAAGCCGACCCCCCAACCGGACGTCGGCACGGCCGCAGCCCAGTCACGTCGATCTGGTGAAAGGGGAGGAACCTCTTGCGCGATGTGATATGTATTCCTCGCACGAGATGCCCCAACAGCCGCCAACGCGGGCACCGCGGAACGGAGATGAACCGACAGACATGGCGACCGACTACGACGCCCCTCGCAAGACCGACGAAGAGAACGAAGACTCGATCGAGGAACTCAAGACCCGACGGAACGACAAGAACTCCGGCAAGGTCGACGAGGACGAGGTCGAGGCGGCCGAGACCTTCGAACTGCCCGGCGCGGACCTGTCCCACGAGGAACTGACCGTCCGGGTGCTGCCGCGCCAGGCTGACGAGTTCACCTGCGCCTCCTGCTTCCTGGTCAAGCACCGCAGCCAGGTGGCCGAGATCCGCAACGGGCTGGCCTACTGCGTCGACTGCGCCGGCTGAACGCCACGCACTCGCCGGGGGAGCGGCGGGATCGTGACGACTAGATCCGCAGCGTGGTCTTGTTGAAGCTGGGCGCCGGCGTGCCCATCACCCGCGTCCACTGGCCGGCCGCGAACCGGTTGACCAGGAGTTGGGAGAGCCCGATCCCGATCCCGCTCGCGACGGCCCAGGTCAGGGCGCGCCGCAGGGGAACGTCGGGATCGTTCGGCTCGGGTGGTGTGTCACCGGTGGCGAGTTCCCACGCCTTGTTCACCGCTTTCACGGCGAGCACCGTGGTGAGCGCACCGACGGCCCCCGCGTACAGGTTCCAGAGCAACTTCTGCGACGTGTTCACGTGTCCTCCTGCAGCCATCCTGCCAAGCCCGGCTAGCGTGGATCAATGACGTACCGCGAACGCCTTGTCGTGCCCGCCGGCTGGTGGGTGGTCGGCATGTTCTTCGCGCTGACCTTCGTGACCGCGGTCGGCTTCTACGCCGGACCCTGGATCGCGCTGGCGGCCGGCACGGTCACGGCCGCGTGCGTCGCGCTCTCACTCGTGTGGTTCGGACGGGTGTTGGTCGTCGTGGACGAGACCGGCGTGCACGCCGGGACGGCGGTGCTCGAGTGGCCCTGGGTGGGCGAGGTCGTCGTCCACGACCGGGCGGCCACCCGGCGCCGGCTCGGACCGGCCGCCGATCCGGCGGCCTGGCTGATGGTGCGGGGGTACGTGCCGGCCTCGGTGGAGGTGCGGGTGGCGGACGCGGCCGACCCGCACCCGTACTGGCTGGTCTCCAGCCGGAGGGCGGCGCAGCTTGCCGCAGTGATCGAGGAATCCCGCCCCATCTCGCCGGGCGGGGAGGGGCCGTCCGCCCCGGCTAGACTGCCGCAATGACCTCGGCCACCCCGGAACGGGTTCGGGTCGGCCTGACCAGGCTCGACCCGGGAATGCCCGTACCCCGGTATGCGCACCCCGGCGACGCGGGGGCCGATCTGGCGATCGCCGAGGACTGCGAGCTCGGTCCGGGCGAGCGTCGGCTGGTCGGCACCGGGATCGCGATCGCGCTGCCCGAGGGGTGGGCCGGCTTCGTCCACCCGCGCTCGGGGCTGGCGGCTCGCGCGGGCCTCACCATCGTGAACGCCCCCGGCACCGTGGACGCCGGCTACCGGGGTGAGATCCGGGTCTGCCTGCTGAACACCGATCGCAGCGCGCCGGTACGCCTGGTCCGCGGGGACCTGATCGCCCAGCTGGTGGTCCAGCGGGTGGCCGAGGCGGATTTCGAACTTCTCGACCAGCTTCCGGAGAGCGACCGCGGCGAGCGCGGGCACGGCTCCACCGGGGGGGTCACGGAATGGGCGGCCCCGCAGGTCGCCGGCACGACGACAGAGGTGGACAAGTGATCTTTGGGCGCAAGCGCAAGCCGGTCGACGACCCGGTCGACTCCGAGGAGGAGGCGCTGGAGATCGTCGGGGACGACGCCGGCGAGCACGACGTCGACGTCGACGAGGGCGACCTCGATGACGGCGCGGACGACGACGTCTTCGATGAGGAGGCGCTGACCGAGGCCGAGCTCGCGGTGGCCGAGGATGAGGCCGAGGATGAGGCCGACGACGACTTCGATGAGGACGACGACGAGGTCGACGAGGTCGACTGGCGGGCCGACGGTCCCTTCGACTCCGAGGAGGTCGACCTGGGCGACCAGGTCGCCCGGGTCGACCTCGGCTCGCTCGTGATCACGCCGTGGGACGGGCTGGGCCTGCAGTTGCAGGTGAACGAGGCCAGCCGGGTCGTGCAGGCGGTGACGGCGGTCTGGAAGAACTCGGGCCTGGAGGTGGCCCTGTTCGCGGCGCCGGCCAGCGGCGGCCTGGCCGACGAGCTGCGCGAGGACGCCGTGGACGAGGCTGAGCAGGGCGGCGGCTCCGCCACCGTGGAGGACGGCCCCTTCGGCGCGGAGGTGCGTCGCGTGCTGCCCCAGGAGGGCCCCGGCGGCGAGCAGCTGTTCCACGTGTCCCGGATCTGGTTCGCCGAGGGCCCGCGCTGGCTGTTGCGGGGCACACTGCTGGGCGAGGCCGCGATCGGCGACGCGGACGCGCCGATGGTGGCGCCTTTCGCGGAGTTCTTCCGTAATCTGGTCGTGCGTCGCGGCGCCAAGCCGATGGTGCCCGGCGAACTGATCCCGATGACGTTGCCCGAGGGGGCCGGGGAGGGCTGATGGCGACCACGAATCCGATCCTGCGGGCGTTGCGGCGCCTGGGCGCGTCCAACGCGGAGCTGGAGTCGGAGGAGCGCCAGAAGATCGTCGAGTCCGCGGGCGCCACCCGGATCAGCGAGCTCAGCGACCGGCAGTGGGCGAGCCTGCGCGGGTCGATCGTCGTGCTGACCATGAAGCCGCGCAGCGGCACGCCCTGGCTGGAGGCCGAGTTCGAGGATGGATCGGGCACGGTCACCCTGATCTGGATGGGCCGCCGGGCGATCCCGGGGATCAGCGCGGGACGCGAACTGATGGTCAGCGGCCGCGTCTCCTACGTCGACGGCCAGCGCCGCCTCTACAACCCGTACTACGAGCTGATCGCGAGCTGAGCCGCCCGACCCGTCACCGCGCCCAGTCCATGGGCGACCGGTCGCGGTGGGCCTGCGCGGCCCGTGCGACCAGTTCGTCGAGGGCGAGCACGTGCCTGCTGCCGTCACGGCCATCGGTGACCTGGATGACGCCTCGGGCGACCTCGCGTTCCCCGATCACGGCGACCAGGGAGGCGCGGCACCGGCGGGCGTCCCGGATCCGGGCGCCGAGACTGCCGTCGAAGCCCGGGCGGGTCCGCAACCCGGCCGCCCTCAGCGCGTCCACGGCCTGTCGCGCCGGAGGATCCTGTGCCTCGCTCACGGGCAGGACGGCGACCTGGACCGGCGCCAGCCACAACGGCAGCCGACCCCGGTAGTGCTCGAGCAGCGACGCGACCACCCGCTCCATCGCCCCGACGGTGCCGCGGTGGATCATCACGACGCGCTGCCGCGAGCCGTCCGCGGCCTGGTACGCCAGGTCGAACCGCTCCGGCTGGTTGAAGTCCAGCTGGACGGTGGCGATGGTCTCCTCGTGGCCACGGCCGTCCCGCACCTGCAGATCGAGCTTCGGGCCGTAGAACGCCGCCTCACCGGGCGCCTCGACCAGCGCGGGACCCGCGTCGGCGAGGACCGACCCGGCGGCCTCCCGCAGCGCCGCCTGGCTGGCCTGCCAGGCCTCGGCCGAACCGAGCCACGCGGCGGAGTCGTCCCGCAGGGACAGCCGCACGTAGTCGACCGGGAGGCCAAGGACGGCCTGCGCCCGCAGCGCGGACCGCAGGGCGGCGGCGACCTCGTCCCCGACCTGGTCGGGCCGGCAGAACACGTGGGTGTCGTCGAGGGTGATCTGGCGGACGCGTTGCAGGCCTGAGACCACGCCGGACCGCTCGGCCCGGAACATCGGCGCGAGCTCGTTGAGCCGGATCGGCAGCTCGCGATAGGAGTGCTGGGCGCTGGCGTAGATCAGGGCGTGGTGGGGGCAGTTCGCCGGCCGCAGCACGACCTCGTCGTGGCCCAGGTCCATGGGCGGGAACATGTCGGCGGAGAACTTCGCCCAGTGCCCGGAACGCTCGAAGAGGGCACGCTTGCCGAGCACGGGGGTGTGCACGTCGACGCAGCCGTCGGCGTGGGCGATCTCCTTGGCGAGGCGCTGCAGTTCGTCCCTGATCGCGGCGCCGGCGGGCAGCCACAACGGCAGTCCCGAGCCGGCGAGCGGATCGGTGGCGAAGATGTCCAGGTCGCGGTTGAGGTCGCGGTGGTCGAGCACGTCGGGCTCAGGATCGTTCATGTCGTTCACTCCGTGGTCAGGGCCTCGGAGCGAACCGGGATCAGCCGTGGGAACGACGAAGGCCCCGGATCGCTCCGGGGCCGATGGTGTGTGCGAGGTCAGGACAACGCGGTGGCGCCGGAACGAACCGGCGTCGTGGTGGCCTGATAGCTGCGCATTGCCCGAGCATACCGAAGCCTGGCCGGGGGCCGCGACCTCAGCCGGCGTCGACCGAGCGAAGATTCCGCGGCACCAGGTACTGGGCGAGATTCCGTCTCGTAGACCGGGTCGGCGACGAACAGCAGCTCGTCGTTGGCCTCCAGCGCCGCGTCCCGCTCCGGCGCACGGGCGGCGCCGTCCCTGATGATCGTGACCAGCACGGCGTCGCCGGGCAGGTTGAGGTCGGCGATCCGGGTGCCCACCCGCGGCGAGGCCTCGGGCAGGGTCATCTCGACCAGGTTGGCGTGGCCGCCACTGAAGCTGAACAGCCGGACCAGGTCGCCGACGGTCACCGCCTCCTCGACCAGGGCGCACATCAGGCGCGGCGTGGACACAGCGACGTCGACGCCCCACAGGTCGTCGAACATCCACTCGTTGCTGGGGTGGTTCACCCGGCCGACCGTGCGCGGTACGCCGAACTCCGTCTTCGCCAGCAGCGAGTGGACGAGGTTCGCCTTGTCGTCGCCGGTCGCGGCGATCGCCACGTCGCAGGAGTCGAGGCTCGCCTCCTCGAGGCTGGCCAGCTCACAGGCGTCCGCGAGCAGCCACTCGGCCTCGGGGACGCTCTCGGGCTTGATCGCGTTGGGGTCGCGGTCGATCAGCAGGATCTCGTGCCCGTTGGCGATCAGCTCCCTGGCGATCGAACGACCGACGTTGCCGGCTCCGGCGATGACTACACGCACAGCTGGTCCCTGCCCTTCAGTGCTCTACCGGAGGCCGGCCCAGGATGTCCTCGACATCGGGCACCTGCTCGTTGGTGACGGCGGCGTAGATCAGGTCGCCGTCCTGGAAGACCGTGGCGTCGCCGGGCACGATGCCGGTGCCGAAGCGCATCAGGAACGGGATCCGGGACCGGGACGCCACCTCCATGGCGGTGAGCTTGGTGCCGACCCATCCGGTGTTCACGTGCACCTCGATCAGGCGGACGCTGCCGGACGGGTCGCGCCACTGCGGCTCCGAGCCCGACGGCAGCAGCCGGCGCAGCACCTGGTCGGCCGCCCACCGGACCGTGGCGACGCTGGGGATGCCGAGCCGTTCGTAGACCTCCGCGCGGTTCTGGTCGTAGATCCTGGCGACCACGTTGTGCACCTCGAAGGTCTCCCGCACCACCCGGGCGGCGAGGATGTTCGAGTTGTCGCCGCTGGAGACGGCGGCGAAGCCGTCCGCGCGCTCGATGCCCGCGCGCTGCAGCACCTGCCGGTCGAACCCGACGCCCTTGACGGTCTTGCCCTGGAACTCCGGTCCGAGGCGGCGGAACGAGTCCTGCACGATGTCGATGACGGCGACCGAGTGGCCACGTCGCTCGAGTGCCCGGGCCAGGGACGCGCCCACGCGTCCGCAACCCATGATGACGATGTGCACCGCCCTGCCTCCGCTCTGCGTCGGTACTACCGCGGAAGACCCTATCCGGGCGACGCCCCGCGGTGAAACCGACGCTACACCGGCCAATGCCCCTGTGCCGGGCGCAAAGGGCATAGGGTTCCGTCTCGTGAACGCCCGCGACTTCGTGAAGCGAATGCTGGTCGGCCGCAAGCTCGCCAGCGCGCAGCTGGGGGAGACCCTGCTGCCGAAGCGGATCGCCCTGCCGGTGTTCGCGTCCGACGCGTTGAGCTCGGTGGCCTACGCCCCGGACGAGATCCTGCTCACGCTCTCCCTGGCCGGCATGGTCGGCTTCGTCTACTCGTGGGAGATCGCGCTGGCGGTCGCCATTGTGATGCTGATCGTGGTGATGTCGTACCGGCAGACCGTGCACGCCTACCCCTCCGGCGGTGGCGACTACGAGGTGGCCACGGTGAACATGGGTCCCACCTGGGGCCTGGTGGTGGCGAGCGCGCTGCTGGTCGACTACGTGCTCACCGTGGCGGTCTCGGTCTCCTCCGGCGTGCAGAACGCGAAGGCGATGTTCCCGTTCCTGCAGGGGAACGAGGGCTGGGTGGCCGCCGTGATCGTCGTGGTCCTGATGACGATGAACCTGCGCGGGGTGCGCGAGTCGGGCTCGTTCTTCGCCGTGCCCACCTACGGGTTCATGATCGGCGTGCTCGGCATGACCGTGTGGGGGCTGTTCCGGATCCTCGGCCTGGGTGACAACCTGCGGGCGCCGACCGCCGACTACACGGTGGTGGGCTCGCCCGGCTACGAGCCGCTGGTGGGGCTGGCCGCGGTGGTGCTGATGGCGCGGGCCTTCTCCTCGGGGTGCGCCGCGCTGACCGGCGTCGAGGCGATCTCCAATGGCGTCCCGGCGTTCCGCGAGCCGAAGAGCCGCAACGCCGCCACCACGCTGGCGATGCTCGGCACGATCGCGATCACCATGTTCGGCGGCATCATCCTGCTCGCGAACCTGACCGGCCTGAAACTGATCGACCCGGACGGCGGCTCGCACTTCGAGCAGTCCGGCGTCCCGGTCGAGGTGTCCCACGAGACCGCGATGGGCCAGCTCGCCCGGACGATCTTCGACACGTTCCCGGTCGGCTTCTACTTCGTGATCACGATGACCATGGTGATCCTGTTCCTGGCGGCGAACACAGCGTTCAACGGCTTCCCCGTGCTCGGGTCGATCCTGGCCAAGGACGGCTTCCTGCCGAAGGCCCTGCACACCCGCGGCGACCGGCTGGCGTACTCCAACGGCATCCTGATGCTGGCGAGTGCGGCGATCGTTCTCGTGCTCGCCTACAACGCCAGCGTCACCGCGCTGATCCAGCTGTACGTGGTGGGCGTGTTCGTCTCGTTCACGGTCAGCCAGTTCGGCATGACCCGGCACTGGACCAGGCACCTGAAGACCGAGAAGGACCCGAAGCGGCGCGCGCACATGCAGCGGTCCCGGGTGATCAACACCATCGGCCTCACCGGCACGGGAGTGGTGCTGGTCATCGTGCTGGCGTCCAAGTTCATCTACGGCGCTTACCTGGCCGTGCTGGCGATGGCTGCGGTGTTCGTGCTGATGCGCAGCATCAACCGCCACTACCAGAAGGTGGCCCGCGAGGTGGCGGTCGGTCCCACCGACGCCCGGATGCTGCCGAGCCGGGTGCGCGCGGTGATCATGGTCCAGGAGGTCAACAAGCCGACGATGCGGGCGGTGAACTTCGCCCGGGCCACCCGCGCCAGCAGCATCGAAGCGGTCCTGGTGTCCGTGGACGAGGCGCAGACCCGCTCGATCGTCGCCGAGTGGGACGCCCAGCAGCTCGAGGTGCCGCTGAAGGTGATCGCCTCGCCGTACCGCGAGGTCACCGGCCCGTTCCT